>PAYF01000018.1 GCA_002714745.1 Methanobacteriota archaeon
GGTGCGGAAGACGATCCACGAGGTGGCGTCGCTCGCGGCCTCCACGTACGAGCACACCACCGCCCTGCAGCAGCCGGGCGTGGTGACCGTGAGCGTCCATTGGAAGAGCACCGACGACGCCGACGAGGGGCGGGCCGCCGCGCGCGCCGCGGGCTGCCGCGTCTCCTTCCTGCGGGGCGAGCTGCTCGAGAAGAGGCTGCTGCTCGAGGCAGAGGCCGCGGCCACCCGCGCGGTGGAGCTGGGGTCGTAGCGACGCGAGCGGGATAGAACCTCACACGTTTTACTCTGGGTACATCCACTCTTCCGCGTTGCCGTCGTCGTCGTCGTCGTCGTCGTTGTCGTCGTCGTCGTCGTCGTTCACGTCCCTGTCGTCGTCGTCGTCGTCGTCGTCGCGCTCACGGAGCAGGACGTTGTTCGCGATCAGCTCTGCGCGCTCGCTCGCGGCGAGGGCGGCGATCCTTTCCTGGCAGTATTGCACGAGCGCCATGTCGCGCGACGAACTTTGCAGAGCCAACACTCGCTTCGGTTTGAAGATCGCCTTGATCCACAATATCGGATCTCGTCCTCCCTGGGCTAGCATTGGGTTCTGAAAGACTCGCCCGCCATCGTCCGGGTAGATCTGCACGAGTTCGCTCATGGGCCGACCAGTTTCTGTGCGCGCACTCAGGTTGGCGCCGGCGTNCATGAGCGCACGTATCACGTCAAACGGNCGCATGTCGTTTGCAGCGAACGGTACAACACCAAACTCGAGGAAGGCTCGGAGTGCGTAAAGCAGCAACGTTTCCCCCGGAAGAATCGTAGTTTCGGTGCTGACACCCGCGGCCAAGAGAAACTGCACCATCGCAACATTTGGCTCCTCGATGGCTATTTTCATTGCGCCCGCGCCGTCACCGGATCGTCCGCCGAGCAACCGGATCGCCTCGTTCAAATTGCCAGCAAGGCACGCCTCGACCAAACCGGGCGGATCCGGCGTTAGGACGCCGAAATGCATTAGCGCTTGCACGGTGAGAGGAGCGCGCCCGCCATACATCCCGTTCGTAGTACGGAAATACTCGACAAGCTTGGTGTCAAAGTTTGCACCTCCCAGGATGTTGAGGTGCTCACGGAAGTCTGGCAGGCCCGCCACCTTCCGCAATGCGACTCGACTCAGGTACGAGACGCGGTCGCCTTCGCCGCGCATGTACATCCACAGCACAGCTCGAGTCTCCGGCGACTGGCTGGCGAGCTCGCGGCACAAGGCACGAAACGTCTCCTGCCACGACCCGAGCGGGCCGAGCGGGCCGAAGCCAGCCTGCGGCGTGAGGCCAAAGCGAAGGCACGCGGCTTGCCAGATCGGGTCGCCGGGAGGGCAGTTGCCCGACCCGCGCAGGAGCAGGCAGCGCTCGTAGAGCGTGCTGCACAGGTCCTCGGGCGGGGTGGACGCAAGGACGTCGTCGAGAACCTTGCGAATCAGGTCAACCGGCAGCTCGCGCACCGGAAACACCGCCGTCGGNGCCGGCCGAAGGCGGTGAAGCGGGGGCAGGTCCATCGCGGCGGCGTTTTATCGAACGTTTCGATTTTAGGTTAATCTCTCCCCCCCCTCTACGCCTCCCCCGCTCCACTCCCCTGCTCGAGCGGCGGCGGCGCAAACGTCGGCGGNCGGGTCATCGTCCGTGTCCGCTCCTGACAAATCGGGAGCGCCGCGACGGCGGCCGCGGTGCAGGCCGCCTTTTGATTCGGCCCGGTCCCTTCGGCGATCCGCTCGCCGCCAATCCGGACGGCGACGGTGAAGCGACCGGGCGCGTTGAGGCCGCGGTCCGCGATTCGGTCGTAATGCACCTCGCCAAGGTCGGGGAAGGCGTGCACCAACGTCTGCAGGAGCGTTCGCGGGTGCTCCCTCCTGTTTGCGCTCTCNCCGCCGCCGCTCGGGGCGGTGTCGTCCTCCGGGCGGCTGGCCTTCCGCGCCTGCGAGCGCGCCTGCCACCGCTCCTTTATTGGCTCCGGCATCGTGGCGAGGAATGCAGCGGCGGCGTTGGTGAGCGCCGACCTGTGGTCGAGACCCTCCACGGGATCGGGGGTCACGTTCGTGCCGTCGATGGAGACGGTCCCGTAGTGGCGGCCGTCGCTCATGTGGTGCCNGTACTCCACCTGGCCCCAGTCAAACTCATGGGCAAGCTCTAGGAGCAGGGCTTTCGGATGCTTCTGGGTACTTTGAGGCCGCTCGGGGGGCTTGTCGTCGAGCGCGCAGAGGGCAGCTCGCTTGCGCTTCGAGCCCTTGGACGAGCCTGCGCTTGCGCCTGCCGTGGCCTCCTCGGGGCCGTCGGCGCGAAGCTCTGGGTCCAGTGCCGAGTTCTGGAGGGTCTCCGACCCCGCAGCTCCTCGGATCACGCCCTCGAGCAGGAAAGANACGACAAACGCTTTGACCGCGTCGAAGCCATCTTGGTGGCGGTGCTCGACGCGGNCGCCCGTGCGGGGGTCGCTCCGCGCAAAGTAGACGGCGCAGACGAGCGCCTCAAAGGCGTCGGCGAGCCACTTGTCGGGACCGCCGGNGGACCATGCCTTCTTGCCCGGCCCAATGATCCGGTTGCGTTTCGCGGTCGCTTCGCGCCGCTCACGATTGCAGCGCGCAATGTTGTCGTTGTCGTAGATCAAAATCTCNGGGAGCTGGAGGGTGCGCGCCGCCATCGTGAGCGTGTCGTTGCCGACGATGAGCTGCATGCGCCGCGAAAGCAGGTCCTCGTCGTCGTCGGGGAAGCGCGAGTACAGGTCCTCGGCGACGGCGAGCTCGAGCAAGGCGTCGCCAAACCACTCCATGCGCTCAAACTGGTGCGCCATCGCGGCCTTGTCGCCGCCCTGCCAGTAGACGCGCGGGGGCCGCACCGGGACCAACGGCGGCGGCGCAGNGGGGGGAGGAGCGTACGGGGTGTAGTGCGGAGCGACGGGCGGGGGAGGCCAAGGNGGCCATGGCGACACGCCGACGTGAAAACCGTCGGCGCCGCGATAGCCTCCGTAGGGTGCCGTNTCGTGCGCCACGTTCATGGGAGGGTTCCGTGTCCACGGCCCAGATTCCGCCGCCGTGGTCGCCACCATGGACGGGTGGAGGACCATGTGCTGCGCGTACGGAGATCCGCCGGAGAAGCAGCCGAGCCCCACGAGGCGACCGACGCTGTGCGCGACGCGCGCCTCGGCCTCGGGTTGCTGCCAGTGAAACTTCAGGGGGGCCCACCGCTCGGGATGCCACGCGGTCGCACAGTCCTCCTTGAGGATGAAGTCTTCGAAGAAGCGCTTTGCGCTCTCCCAGCCGCGCTCGAGGTAGATGGCGCCGAGCAGCGCCTCGACCAGGTCGGCGACCATTTTGAACGTCGTCGCCTGCCCGCGAACGCGCACCATCAGCGGTGCAAGTCCCAGCTCCTGGCCGACGCTGTGGAGGTGCCTGTTCGAGATGATCGGGTTTCGCATGCTGTCGAGACGGCCTTCCGACTCCGTCGGCTGGCTCTTGTGGAAGAGGTGGTACGACGTCAGCGCTTTCAGGACGACGTCGCCAAACCACTCGAGGCGCTCGTACTGCGCGCTTGCAAGGGTCTTCTGCGTCGCGGCGGGCTCGTCCGCGGACTGCTCCGTGCCCACCAAGTCGGCGTAGGACGAGTGCGTCATCGCCTCGCGAAGCAGCCCCTTGTCCTTGAACGTGTACCCCAGACGCTGCTCGAGGTGGGCAAACTGGCCCCACACGCCAACGTTCCACACGATTTCCGCCAGCATCAGCGAATTGTGCTCGGCGCTCATTTCCGCCGTGAACCCCGTCACGATCGCAAACTCGCCGATGAGGAAGGTGTGGTGGCGCGCCTGCTCCGGGTGTAGCACCTTTCCCTCGTCGAACGCCGCGCCAAAGTGGTCGGTGAACGAGACGTGCGTGGGGTCGGGGCGGCAGTTGCTGCGGCAAAGGCGGTTGCCGACCGTGAGCAAGGGCAGCTCGGGCTGCTCCGTCGCGACCTTGTACNTNTCGTAGTTGTACTCGGCAAACGTCGTTCCCTCCTCCCGCGCCGACCGTCGCGGCATCGGCATGTGCGCGGTGCGGATGCAGTCAATGTCGTTGATCAGGTAGGTTCCGCCCGTGTGCAAGAGCTTCACGACGCGTCCCTGCACGCACTGCTGCGCCGGAAACGCCGCGCAGTCCGCGCGGGACGCGGCGATGGCGGCCCGTTCGGCGGCGGCGTCGGCCGCGGCGTCCGCGGCGGCCACGTCGGCGTCGCCGCCTGCCGCCGCCGCCGCCGNCGCCGCCGCCGCCGCCTTTGCGTCCGCCGCCGCGCGGCGCGCCGCCACCGCGTCGCGGGCGAGGGCGCGCACTTCCTCGCAGCTGGTCCCGGCAGCGGCGAGCGTGTCCTTGCAGAGCTTGGCAAACGGCTGCTCGTCCAGAACGCGGCGGAGGAGGTCCCACGCGACGGGCGCCGCAGGGTCGGGCGCCACGCTCTGCGGAGGCGTGCGCCACTCGACGCTGTCGGACGCGCCGGGCATCAGCGCAAGCGCCGGCAGGAAGCGCACGGAGTGCTGCGTCAGAAGCGCCTCCGACGATGGCTGCAGCCCCGGGCGAGGCGGCTTCTTCATCCAGCCGAGGAGCGTGTCGTGGAAGCGCTGCGCCATCGCCCAGCTCGCGTCGTCGAAGACGTGCACGCCGCTGCCGTCGGGCGACCAGGGCACGATCTCGACCATGTGGTGCGCGTGCAAGTCCGCTTCGCGCCGTCGCACGGGAAACGGCGCCATCGCCGGCAGCGGTCGCTCCACGAGGAGGAACCACCCGACGAGAACGTGGTCGCCGAGGTGGTGCGGGTACGAGCGCGTCCGCAGCGGCGGGTCGAAGCGCACCCAGTAGACGAGGCCCTTGCCGTCGGTCGGCGCGGGGGCCGAGGGCGGAGCGTCGGCCATCTCCGATGGGAGCCGCGGACGACCCATCTCCGTGACCCCCGGCATGAACGACGCGGTGCCGTTGTTGAGCGCTTTGTTGTTGCAGGCGCTCTTGCGGTTCGCGCCGAGGGTGTCCAGTTTCAGGCGCGGCGGACGCATGAGGCGGAGGGGAGGTTGACGGGTGCGGCGTGCGCGCCAACGCTCCGAATCCTCCGGACGCTTGTCCGGCGGCTCAGAGCTAGAAAAGCGAGCACTTTCTTAGCGCGACCTCGCGCCGGGAGACACAATTGCACACCGCTCGCTTTTTACCCGGTCCCCGCGCGCACGCTCACGCCTCCTCGTCCATCGCCATCCGCTCGCCCTCGCCCTCGCCCTCGCCCTCGCCCTCGCCCTCGTCGCCGTCGGCCGTCGCAACCTCCAACTCCGGCGCACGCTCCAGCCCCTCGTTGAGGCCGAGGGCCTCGCACGCGAGGCGCGCAGCGCCCATCTCCGCGTCCAGGTGCGACTGGCCGCGCGCTTCTTCGACCTTCGAGCCGTTGAGGTAGCAGCCGACGACAAACATCTTCTCGTGCGAGGGCCCCCACTCTGCGATCACCTGGAAGCTGCGCTTGAGGTGGAGGTGCGTCGGCTGGCGGAGGTTGAACTGGTTGAGGCAGTAGTTGAGCCGCATCTTCGGATCCATCCAGCGGCGGCCCGAGATCAGCCGCTTCGAGAACGGGAAGATCACCTGTTCGCAGAAGACCTTCACTGCGGCGATTCCAAACGGCTGGCGGTCGAGGAAGAGCGCGCCGAGGAAGGCCTCGAAGCCGTCGGAGACCATGCCACGCCGCGCCTTGCCGCTCTCCTCAATCTGGTCATCATTGTACCGCATGCAGTGGTGCAATCCACACGTCGTCATGGCGTCGCACAGGAAGGGGTTGTTGACGAGCGCGGCGCGCAGCAACGACAGCTGCGCCTCCTGGTGCTCGGGAAAGTGGTGGAAGACGTAGTCCGACGCGATGAGTTGCAGCGCCGCGTCCCCGAGGTGCTCGAGTCGCTGGTTGTGCATCGGCAGCCCCTCGTCGTCCATGGGCGGCTTCCACGCGCCTTTTTGCTCCATGTAAAAGGAGGGGTGCGTCGTCGCTTGGCGCAGCAGGCCCAGGTGGCGAAAGTGGATGCCGCTCGCCCGCTGAAACTCGAGCAGCGGCTCCAGCTCTTCGCGCACCGTCTTGGGATCGCGAGAGTCGTTGCAGAGGTTCTGCGAGACAATCTTCGGACCCTCGCCGTCGCCGTCGACGACTGCAATCTTGTTCGGCGGCACGTACGGCACCTTGGCGGCGCGCAGCCAGAAGCGCCGAAGTGGCAGCTCGGAGCACCGCGGGTACAGGCACTTGGCCACAAGCTGGCGGCACGCGTCCACGCCCGCGTCGAGGTAGAGCGCGCCAATAAAGGCCTCGAAGGCGTCGGCCAAGAGCTTGAAGTAAGCGTCCGCGTCTTCCTTGAACCGGACGCCGCGGCCGTCCTCCTCCGCATGGAGAAGCAACGCCTCAAACCCGAGGCGCAGCGCAAAGGTTGCGAGACTCTTGTTGTTCACCATCTCCGAGCGCATGAAGGTGAGGTCGCCCTCCCACGCCCGGGAGAAGCAGCAGAAGAGGTGGTGCGTGGTGACAAACTCGAGCACGGCGTCGCCCAGAAACTCGAGGCGCTGGTTGTGGTACTCTGCCGGTGCGGCGAGCACCTCCTCCTCCGAAAGCTCCTGCTGCTCCATGCGCTGCACCAATTGGCGCAGCCCGCGCAAGCGCAGCGTCTCGCGCAGCTTCTCCGTGTTGGACGCCGCGCGCGTCGAGACGCGGCTGAGCACGCGGGCCGTCCCGCACACGAGCTCCTCTGGCCGGCTCCCGAGCGTCGGGTGGACAAACGCGCGGCGGAGGAGGTTGCGGTTCTTGAATTTGACGCCAATCGTCTTCTGCAGCAGGTCCGCGCGGCAAAACCAGACGAGTTGCGACAGGAGCGCCGGCAGCACGAGCGCGTGCTGCGCAACGTCGGCCTTGAGCGGGAGCAGGGTGCACTGCTCCGGCATGAAGAGAAGCTCGCAGTCGGGCAGCTTCGTCGTGCCGCCGCTGCCGTCCGCCGCCTTTTTGCACTTTTGCAGCATTGGCAGCGACGTCAAGTGCTTCAGGAGCGGCTGCCACGGTTTGACGTCGTGCTCGGACGAGCAGTGGAGCAAGCAATGCGCGGGGAGCTCCGACGTTTGGGCGGCGCACAGCTCCAGCGCGAGGGCGTCCACGCGCCACGGCGTGCCTTCGGCGACGACCAGCGCGCCATCGAGGCGTGCCTGCGCGCACACGCGCCACTCGGCCTCGACCTCGTTCGAGAGCTCGCCCCACTGCGACGCGCGGTCCTTCTCGAGCGCGGCCCTCGGAAGCTCCGCTGCGGCCGCCGGCGCGGCCGCCGCCGCCTGCGCTTCGGCCAGCGTCGCCCACATGACGCGCAGCCGCGCCTCCTGTCCGCGGACACGGATCACATGCGAGACCGCGAGGCATTCTTTGGCGTCGGCAAGGCGTCCCACGTCGAAGAATCCCATGTGCGTCGACGACTCGTGGAACGTGCCCGTGACAATGCCGTAGGGCGCAAAGTGTTCGTACAGCTCCGCCTCCGTCGCTGCGCCAGCTGAAGTGTTGTACCCTCGCACGTGGAGGCGATACTGCTTCTTGCCACTGCGGTACACGCCCTCCCACACCGGGTGGTCATACGGGAGCACCTTGTCGTACGAGGGCGCGTACGGCTGGCGCGACGCGCTGAGCCACTCGAGCACCGTGGGCGCGGGCTTCGTGAGGCAAGAGAGCACCGCGGAGGGGGCGAGGAGCTCAGCAGCGGCGTTGAGAAAGCGCGGCATCACGTGGAGGCCCGCCGCCTCGGCGGCGCTGGCGCCGGGAAGCACCGCTTCCAGCTGCAGAAACTCCTTGTACAGCAGCGTCTCCACCGCGAGCACCGCCGCGCGCTCCACGCCCTCGTCGAGCACCGGCGGGACGGCCACCTCCTCGAAGCGCGCCTCCACCAACCCGCCGCCGCAGATGAGCTCGAGGACGGGCACCGTCACCTCGTAGTGGCAGAGGACGAGGAAGCCGTCAAACGTGTACGTCCCGCCGTGCTCGTCCTTGAGGCACGTAGGCGACTTCAAGGCGAGCGCGTCGGTCTTCGAGAACCGGACGGCAAACGCGTGGCTTGGCGCGCCGTCCGCCAGCGGCGGAGCCGGCGGCAGTGTGTGCGGCGGCGCTCGGTCGGCCGCGCCGTTGCGCCACAAGTCTTCCAGGACAACCTCTTCGGTCGGATACTCGGTGTAGTTCGAGTAGCCGCCCTTGGGAGTTGGCTCGGCGTCGTGGATTCCCCAGCCATCCTCCGCCGCTTGCGCCGGCATCACGGGCTGCACCCGCTGCGTCCGCTCGCGGGCCGCGTCGGCGCGCCGCGACGGACCCGGGCGGTAGCCGCTCACGTGCATCACGCGCGTTGTCATCGCGCGCGGTGGTGGTCGTGGTCGTGGTCGTGGTCGTGGTCGTGGTGGTGGCGAGATTCCCGTGCGCGGCGGCGGCGGCTCAGAGCTAAAAAAGCGAGCTCATATCTCGCGTCGGGAGATATGTGCTCGCTTTTCTAGCTCTGAGCCGCCGGCCGTGCGTGGCATCCCGCCGTGGCGCGCAACGCGGGTCTGCAGCAAGCGAGGCGTGTGCCGTAAGAAAGCTTTGTGCTCCAGGAGTTGAGAACGCCCGGACACGGACAGGCGACTCGACAATGATCTACGACGCGTTCACGTTCAACTTCTTGCGTTGGACACTGGCGACGCTGACGCGTGTCAAAGGACACGACAGCTACGTGGCGATACAGAAGAGCCGAAACCAAGCCTTTCGGCTGCGCGGTCCGACGCCTTCCGACACGCAATTCCAAGCCTATCTCAATGCGATTGGTAAGACAGGTCGCAGCAGTTCCGCGCCCACCGCGACAACTACCATCTCGGGTGACGCGAGCGCGAGGCCGATGTAGCATAATGGAAGATTGTTGCAAGTCTAACATCCCCCCCGGGCGCCATGTCGATCCGGCAGGCCTCCCCGGAGGCGCCGCGCGCCGCGGCGCCGCAGCCCACGAGCGTGCCCCACAGCCGACTCGACCTGGTCCTGCGCGCGGGCGCCGGCGCCGGCGCCCCCGCCTCCGCCCCTCCGTCGCAAGAGGAGGCGACCGCGGCGGAGATGGACCGCCTCCACGAGCTCGTCTTCCTCCACGGCCACGAGGACGACTTCTTCGCGACCCACGACGTGGAGCTCACGTCGGGCATCATGGGCACGATGAAGATGGGCTACTANGCGATGCAGTTNNTGAACAAGGGCATGGAGTCGTTCAAGAACCCCAACAACANGNTGACGCGCGCCAAGGCGGAGGACGCGTACAACAAGCTCGTCAAGAAGATGCGCAAGCGCAAGATCCCTGCCGACTGGAGCTTCGAGCGGGCCATGGCCGTGCTCGAGGACCGCTGGAAGAAGCACCAGCCGAACAAGCGCAAGACGGCGTGGTCCTTCTACATGGCCCTCCGGAACGCGAACGGCGGGTCGGCGGCGGCGGACATGGGCGGCATGTCCGACATGGACAGCGACTACTGAGCGCGGTAGGGGGGAAATCGTTGCGCTAAATGCAGAATGCAATGCGATCTCCAAGTCTTAGTTTAAATGTGCGTCGACACTCTCTGTGTTTGGGACCGTGTGCCTCGCCCACAAGGGCTCGACTGGACACGATCGCTTCCTTGCTATGAGAACGCGTCTGCGTTGCAGACGCACGTTGCATGGAGCGGCTACCTGCACGCAGTGTACGGCGCTCTCGCGCCGTCCGACTTTCCGATCGACGTCGGGTGCTTCACCTTCTTCTGGCGCACCTTGCTCCCAAGGTCGTTGCACGCACAACTTGCACGCCGACTCGCCAAGGATCCGCAGCGCCCGCGAAACGGAGAGGTGCTGCCGCTCGGCCGTGAAGGATGGCAGGTGTACAGCCTGGAAGACCGATCGCTTTTCTTGCCAGTGTCCTCGTACGGCCGCATGGAACTCTACCACGACTTTGACGACTGCAAGCACGCGTCCGGTCGTGACGCGGTTCCTCAAGTCGGATTTTGGGCGCATTTCGCGCCGGGAAGCGGCGTCTTTGCAAGTGTCGGGCACACGCTGAGCGTTGCAGGCGGGGGGTACAGTGAGGCATGTCGCGCGATCCTCGGCAACGTGCCAGCATGCGATCCGTGCTGCACGCCGACTCACGTCCTGCTGCGCCAGCTGGCGCTCCGTCGTGGATACGACACCGTGCAGTCGTGTTGCGGGCCGAGAGGTGGAATCTGGCACCGCAACGTCTACGAGACCGTGTTTTTCCGGTCGGTGTGCGCTCGCAACACGAGCGACGCATGTCCGTCTTTTCTAGAAGCTGGACGGCGCGAGACACGCAAGTGTCAGTGTAGAGTAGAGGGCGGGCCGACACGCTGCGCAAAAAACACGTTTTAATCCAACGGCTGCGCCACAATCTCGACCTCGTGCACGCGCGGCGCCTGCGGGTAGAGCTCGGCCTCAAACTCGCGCAGGCGGCGGAGCACGCTGCGAAACTCGTTGATGCTCAGCCAGTTTTCGCTGATGATAGACAAGCCGTCGAAGACCTTGCCAAAGGCGTTGGCGGTTTGCGTGAGCGCCCCCAACGTCAAGACGTCTTCCACGCGGGCCGCAAAGAGCCGCGGCGCCACCAAGATGTAGGGCAGCAGCACCGCCGCCTGGTCGTAGAGCGACAGCCAGGTCTGCAGCCCGGCAAAGTTGCAGTAGAGCGCCTTGTAGTTGGCCTTGAGGGTCTGGAGGCGGCTTCGGAACGCGCCGGGCACCGAGCCGCCGGTGTCGACGACGCGCGCCGGCTCGACCTCCAGCAGCACGAGGTGGCGGCGCACCTCCGCCTCTGCCTTTTGGTTGTTGACCTCGAGCCCCACGAGGTTTTTGCCAATGAAGGCCGAGATGCCGACGCCGCCGACGGCCGCGAGGATGGCCATGACCATCAGGGCGGGGTCGAGGCTCGCCAACAGCGGACAAAAGATGGCGAGCGTGAAGACGGCGTCGAGGAGGGTCGCCACGCAGCCCTGGACCCCGGAGGCGAAGCGCTGCGTGTCCTCGTGGATCCGCTGCGACGCGCCCTCGATCGGCGAGATGGCAGTGTCCCACGCGCNCAGGTAGGCGTGGACGAGGGCNAGGCGCCACGCNAGCACCCANCGGTTGCGAATGTANNNGGCNANNGGGTGGACGACGACGGCCGGGGCGACGANNANCGCAAAGTCGCCGAGCTGGGCCCAGANCTTGGCGCGCTGNGCNGCGCGCCACGCGTCGCTCTNGTNGNCNTCGTCNANNCCGCCCGAGGCAAACTCGCCCGCCGACTGCTGCAGCGTGTCGTAAAAGTGGCCGTACCACGTGTTCANNCGNNACTTNANGACCGCCTTGAAGACNTGGTGNCCGACNAAGACGAGCAGGCCGGNCCANGCAAAGCAGCGGCGGCCGCCGGTGGNGAAGAATTCGCGAAACATGCGNGTGCGTGTGTGTGTGTGCGCAGATTNTCAAGGCGCACGTCTTTCTATAAGCTAGCGCTCGACCCGCATGTTTAGCAGCGGTAGGCGCTCGTAACGGATGGGCGCCCCGAAACTGTCGACTGCAACACCTCGGTTGATGCGCGCCCCGCCCTTCTTAAGCGCGTCGAGGAAGGATGTTCCTTGAACGTTCGCAGCCTTCGGTGCAGGTGCCGTGCGGCGTGCCCGTTCCGCCTCTGCCTTTTGTCTCGCCGCCTCGTCTGCCTTGATCTTCCGCCTGGCCTCCGCCCGGCGCAGGTAGGCGGTGATACCCGCGTAGGCGCCGAGCGCGACGTCGACGATCACGGTGAGCGTCATGGTGAAGGCGCGGGTGCCGTCGTCGGCGCGGTCGGTGTCGACGTGGCCAAAGCGCGCGTAGCCGATGGCGAGCACAACCAGAATGGTGGCGAGCCACAGAATGAGCGGGAGCATGCGCCCCTTGCCCAGCGCGGTGGCGAAGGCGTACATGGTCGTGAACGCGCCGATCACGCCGCCGTGCGCCACCGCAACGGCCTGCAAAAAGTAGACGTCGCTCTCGAGGTGGCGGAGCGGTGCCGACGCGGTCGTCGCCTCCNNGTCGTAAATGTAGAGCTGCAGGTCGTGGCCGCTCTTGATGGCGAGGTCGGCGCAAAAGATGGCCTCGAGGAGCAGCAGGAAGATGAAGAGGAGGAGCAGGATTCCGTCGAGCCCGCGCATCTCGCGAAAGCGCTTCTGGAGGTACTTGTCGCGCGACGCGTTTGTCCCCACACTGAACGTCTTTGGTCGGCGCAGGCCAATCTCCCACANAATGGCAAANGCNGACACCANGAANANGAAGACGGAGGCGACATAGTCGCGGATGGCGTCGAGCTGGCTCGAGTCGAAGACGCGGCCCGTGGACGCGTACTCGGTGCAGGTCGTCTTCGACGACTCGGGCACGGCGAGCGGGTCGAGGAGCCGCGCCATGACGCCGGCGACGAGGCCCACGACCACGGCGAGCAGCGTNGTCAGCGCCCAGCCGCTCGGNTTCTTCACCTCGTCGACGTCCACGCTGGTCAGNAGGCCGCGGATCGCCGGCACCACGCTGCCGACGCAGAGGATGATGCCGCGCCCCGTCCAAAAGGCCGAGGCGTAGAGCGCCGGGATCCGCAGGAAGAGCGCAAAGCCAAAGCGGAAGCCCTCGTAGGCGATGCCGTCGCGCAGCGCCGAGTGCTTGAGCTCCGAGTAGGTTTGCTCGCGGCCGTCCAGAAACCAAGGCAGGTAGGTGACGTTGACGGCCCACGCCCCAAAGTCGCCGACGGGGCCGACCGGGTGGGGGTCGGGCGCGCGGTCAATGTCGGGGAGCCCAAACAGAAACTCGCTGGTGCGCGAGCTGTACTCGTGGACGCGGATGCAGTGCTCGAGCGCCGCGTTGGCGGTGTCGCTCAGGTCGTACCGGTCGCGCTCGTTGAGCTCGTACCGGGGGCGGGTGGGCTCCGTCGGGTACAGGTCGGTGAGGTCCTCGCTCTTGGCCTCGGTGTCGCACGCCCACGCCGCGGCCGCGTCCGGGTGGGTGTGCTGCTCCCACGGGTAGAGCACGGTGGCGGCCGGGGCCGACCAGCCGCCGCAGCCCGCCAGCCCGAGCGAGGCGCACAGCTCGTCCGCGGTGTTGGCGCGGAGGGTGTTTTGAAAGCAGCGGCCGCCGTTGGTCGCGCGGTCCGACTCGGCGAGCGTCGCCAGCGCGACGAGACGAAACACCATCTCGTCGTACCCCGGCAGCGTCGCCTCGCCGCAGACTTGCGTCGTCGCGGCGGCGGCCGTCAGCTCGCCCTGGATGGCGGCGTGATTGTCGTCCGTGTCGCAGAGCACGCCCGTGTCGTCCTCAAACGGGTTGAGCGTCCACGCGCACACGCCGCCCGGGGTGTTCTTGTGCGCCTCGTAGTGGGCAAACGCCGGCTGCGCGCGCACGTAGGCGCGGCGCAGGCGCGACATCGGGTCCTGCAAGTTGTCGCCGGTCAGCGCGTGCCAGTGCGCCTCGCGCACGTACGTGCGCGAGCACGCGACGCGCTTAAACTCAAAGGGGTCGTCGACCGCCTCGTGCGCCTCGTTCCAGAGCCGCGCCACCGCCTTGGACGTGCTCCCGGACGCGTCGTGGCGGCAGAGCCCGCGCAGGGCCGTGTCAAAGTAGAGCGCGTCGCTCCCGC
>PAYF01000019.1 GCA_002714745.1 Methanobacteriota archaeon
ACTGCTGTTGAGCAGCAGCAGCGTTATCTCTAGCTGATCGTTCTAACGCTTGATAGTACTCATCTAAAGCAGACATCCCATCGCCTGTTCTACCTAGCGATGCAGCATCAATAGTTTCCCAATCAGCAGGCGTTTTCTTAGGGTTATAAGCGTCAATCATTGCCTGTCCCCACTCAGGCGTATAACGACCTCCAGGTTCATTAAAATTGTAATCAGAAGGAGGTTGAGTCTTTCCTCTTTGCAAATCCTCTGAAATAAGCCCGTGTCGCCCACCTATTATGGCATCATCAGGAATTCCACCCTTTGACAACAAACCACCTAAACTCCAAAGAGCCGAAAAAGGATTAGTAAGACTTTGAGCAAATTTCAAAGCATCATTATCAGCTACATCAGGAACATCTATTAAAGGATCTCCAGGTTTTTGAGAATAAGATTGCTCGTTACCTCGAATAATCTTATTAGTAGGTCTATTGCTATTTATAGCCATTAGACACTGAACTCCTTGATCTTGGACGCCATATTCGCCCTAATTTGGTCAGCGTCAGACAACATCGAATTCACGTTCGTTTGAAACTCACTAAAATCTGCTTCATCCCCAGCAAGACTTAAATCCCTCAAACCCCTCAGCGCCTGATTCATAGTGCGACCCTTATAGCGAACCTCATCCCCTACAGATCGACCCAAAGTCTTTTCTTTAATTCCACTGTTAAAAACATTTCTTGCGTTCAAACGATCAACAAGACCTTCTCTGTCTCTCGCAGCGTAACGACCAATATCCCCCAACGTCATAGCCGTATCAGCAGCAAGATCAGAACGCTGAACACCCAACCGCATCTTCGTCATTGCATTCTGAATAGCGGAATTCATCATGGTTCTAGGATCACCAAATGACCTGTCATGTATGACACCCCCTTCATAGGGGGAACCCTTACGAAGAGTATTAGTATTAAGAGAAGGGGCGTTGCCTGAAGCTAACGCCCCAAAAGAAGCCGCATCAATATCAGCATAATTAGGGGCAACACTCGTTCGACCTTGAACACGACTAGGCCGTGGCGCACCATACTCTGCCTCAGCAAAGTTCAAAGCACGACCACGAGCAAGATTCTTTCCCTTCATAGGGCGATAGCTATAATTATCCATCGGTTCAATAATCGCCATCTCAACTCCTACTATTCAGTACTTTCCGTCCCACACTGGTCGCAGTCGCCTGTGCATTGGTTCTCTTCAAGCTGGGCAATGTGAACTCGCATCAAAGCGATTTCCCATTCCAGCTTCCCACGCTCACTTAAAGAAGCAATAACTTCTTCGATACCTACGTCAGCGCTCATGCTGAAACAGACGCTCCAATAGCCGTTTCACCCTCAGGAGGTTCAGCCCCAACCATCGCCGTAATTTCATCATCAGTTAAACCAAGCGCAGCTAGCTTCGCCCTAGCAGAAGCCTTATCTGCCTGTTCTTTTTCAAGTTGAGCTTGTAACTCAGCTTGTTGAACAGCGTTACGTTCTTGCATCGCTTGATAATGCTCGTACTCTTCATCCGTCATTGGCCGTTCAGTTTGAATACCAGTGGCGCAATCAAGTTCTAAAATTATTGGTCTTTCTTCAGACATTACGATTCCTTAATTTGGATTAATATTTTTTGTATCCCACGCATACAAATGGAATACAGATCCCATGGGGAAGTTGTAGGGAGCGTAGAAATAAAGAGTAGTAGGTTGACTCCCATATGAATTGTTGGGACACCCACCAGTTGTAAAGTTGTAGAAACTATTCGTTTGGTTGTAACTCGCCTTATTGCCGCTGGGTGCTACTGACGCTGATCGGCAACTAGCAGACGGAAACGTATTTCGCCCAAATACATAATCTATGTAACCGTGGTCATAGAAGATATCTGAATCAATAACATCGTTAGTAACTGAAGGAGTGGAAGTGTAGGTGTATCTTTCATCCGCAGCACTCGTAGCACCCATATGTTTCATCTGGATGTCGCATCCTGGGCGACTGTAAGTATTATTACTGTTGTAAGTAGTCCACCCACTGAGGGCTGTTTGGCTTGTCTGCCCGTTGTAGTAGCCTGCTCGATCCCAGTAGTTGTTATTATTGGTGTCGTACATATACACCGAACCATAATTCCAACTATCAGAGTTGTCTTGACCCATAGTTGTTCGCCAATACAGACGGAAATGACAACGCCAAATATTGGAGTTGTCATAGGTAAACACTTCGTTCATATACGAAGAGTTGTTTATACCCATGACCTGATTAGCACTCGTGTAAGGCTCACTTCCAGTCGTACTTATTGTGTTTGAAAAACTAATCGTGTTCGTCCACGTTGTAATTTTGTGTGAACCGCAATGTCTTAATACTGTTCCTTGACCAATTAACGACATTACCAGCCTCCTGTTACACCTGGATAAGCGATCAACATAAAATTAGTTCCAGCCATCCAGGTGGGAGAAGTAGAACTGTTATAGGTTCCATGAAATGGGAGGCTTACACGAAGAGAAGAAACTGGAGCTTTGGCTTCCGTACGAGTTTTATCGTTAGCTTGCCCATTAAAACCAGCAGCACCTAATAGCCTGTGGTTGTAGCTATCCGCTTGGTATGAAGTAGCAACACCATCCCACCAAATCTGTTTGTAGCAAGGACTATTGTTTCCAATAATTCGACCAGTCCAACCAAAAGCAGAATCGCTTGCCCCACCAGGATTGTTCGCTGCGGTCATTATGCATTTACCAGAAGTGCAAGGGTAACTTGCTCCTTCTCCGTAATCCGAAACAGCGTACTGTGAAGAATACCATTGGCGACTAGTTGTATAAAGGTAAGAATTTTTTACATCAGGATCATTAGCAGAATTACCAGCTTCCCACGAATGATTCATTTCAATATCCATGAAATAAATTCCGCTGGATGCACCAGAAGTGGTGTCCTGCGTGTATTCACCAGCAATAACAAATTCTAAAATGTCGTAGATGGTAGGAATATTTGTCCAGGTGTAGCTATTTTCAGTGTTGTTTGCTGCAACAGTGTGGCTAGAAAGAATTAAAGACTGGTGGTCAGACATCAGATTTTACCGCCCCACCCATACACAATAATGTAGTTATAAGAAGTAGAACCATTTTGGTAATCCTGCCAAACATTTATGTCATTTATCGCTGGTTCTTTGAAATGTCCCATACCTGAGTTAGCAGTCGCATAACTAGTAGCGTTACCTACACCTGTATAGCCTTGCCAATGCCACGGCTTTAACGAAGTCGTGCTCGCATAATTATAAATATCCATAACAAGATGACTGCCATAGTTACTGTGATTGCCACCATATTGCTGAACAACACTGGTAGCAGTCATTGATCCGCCGTAACTAGTACCAGTTGACCAGCCTTGGTATTCGTAAAAAGAAGGACCAGCCGTAGCACTAGGAGTGTTACTCGTCGCACTGCTAGGATTATTGAAGTTCATATAATTGTTGCTAATCCAGGTGGATTGCTGCGAATTATGCCAGATAATTCTCATATTTCTGTAACTTTGGTCAAGATTGGTGAGTATTGTTGAGCCACCAAAGTAGGTGCCAGCAATAAGCTTCCAATCTTTATCAGGGTTCTGATCGAACGAAGAAGCAACAGCCCCAAGGCTCATTCTCGCAGCAGTCGTTACACCAGCCATTAGCTCAGAAGCCCTGCCGCAATCCAAGTATCAGTCGCACACTTCGTTAAAACAGCCTGACCGTACTGACCAGTAATGCCCAGCAAACTGTTATACGAATAAATGGTTACACCAGCGCCAGCAGTCAAAGTTGTTTGACCTGCCCCATATTGGACAACATTGATTGTTGTTCCAATGTCATAGTTGACGCTCGAACTTGGCGGCACCGTTAAGGTGTTCGCCGCAGCGTTCGTCATCTTAATAAGCTTGCCAGCGTCCCCAGCAGCCAACGTATAAGCGGTACCTGTCTGCTCATTAATCGTGAATACGTCAGTACCAGCTAACTCTGCGTAACCTAAAGAGGTCCACGCAGTAGCGCCGTCACCAATCTTGTACTTGTATCCATCAGTTTCTAACCCAAGCTCACCAAGAGCAAGCGTAGGGTTAGCAGAGGTCCAGTTCGTGCTGGTATCTCGTCGAAGTTGTATCTGTACAGCCATTTATATTCCTTGTGCGTTTCCACCAGTAGCCGTAGCTCCGATGCCTCCATAGTTAGTTGCCGCTTCGCCACCGTCAAGGTTATTAACGGAAGTTCCGTGAGGACCTGTCGGTCCAGTCGGGCCTACAAGTCCGCCGTAAGCCAGCGAACTCCAAGCCGTAGTACCATCACCTATCTTTAAGGTCATGGCTGGTTGACCGCCACCAGCATCAGTTTGGATAGCCATTTCGCCGTCAGCCAAAACGGGATCAGCAGCCGTCCACTGAGCATGGGTTCCTCGGCGGAATTGAATCTGAATAGGCACTACGTTGGCCCTCCTGCGTCAATAGGTGTGACGCCTCCATAATCTCCATTTGTATTTGACTCAGCAACACCACCATTTACGGTTCCTGCTGCTTGACCTGCTGGACCCACACTTCCCGTGGGGCCAGTTGGGCCTGTTGGCCCAGGAGGTCCACCAGGATCACCCGTCGGACCAGTCGGCCCCGTCGGTCCAGTTGGACCGCTAGGCCCAAGAGGACCAACAAGACTAAAACCTGGGGGCCACACACCACTGGCTTTAGGCCCAAAGAAATAGTTGCTGTTTGTGTTTAGGTAATAATCCCCGTCAACACCAGTAACACCTTGTGGGTCGCCAATACCGTACAGAATTGTTGAACCTGCTGGGCCTGTCGGGCCAGATGGCCCTTGTGGTCCAGCGGCTCCTGCAGGGCCAGGACCGCCAGCGCTACCAGCTTGAGATATGACTTGCCAGTAAGCGCTACCTGAACTTGGGGTTTGCCCTGAGTGTGCTGTTCTTGCAACATATGAAGCGCCACTGTATTCAACAAGGTCGCCTACTGAATAGGAGGTGCCAGAGGACCACGTTCCCTGATAACGGAAACCGTCAGCATAGGAAATGAGGTTTGTGCCTCTTCCTACGTCACTGGTATACGTGGTTCCTGTGGACATTATTCAAGCGCCCCTAACCGCTCGTCGATGTCTTGCACTGCTTTAACTAGCATCGCAAGCATCGACTTCTCTCGATACACAATCGGATCACCTTCAGCGTCATACAACGTCATATCAGGTGCCACTTCGTGAACTTCTTCAGCAATAAACCCTGGCTCTGGGATCTGAGTTTCATAATCCAAGCTAGAGCGATCAGCTACTTCACGGTTCCAACGGAACGTGCGTGGCTTCAACGAACGCAGTTTGTCCCAGTTCTCTTCTGTGCCCAAATCTTCTACATCTTCTTTGAAACGAATAGAAGAAGTATTTACGCCAAGGCGTTGGGTGCTTGTATCTATGTGCGCTGGGGAGCCTGAGATCGACGGCCAACCAGCAGTTGTTGTTGTTGGTTGATTCGCAGGATATGTGCCTACAGGAGCACGAACATCCACATAGTTGCTCGAATCTTTCGAGATAGAAAGAATACGACCACTCATGTTTGTAGCAGAAGTGCCGTTTATGTGAAACGCAAACCCAGGTTGACTTGAATGAATATCATCGTTCCATTCCAACCAATCTTCACCAGGATGATCGTAGTCATTGCCCATAAACAAACGGGCATAATCGTATTTGGTCATCACCCTGATGTAGCCATTTACGTCAACATTCGCTGCGACATTCAACCACTGGCAATTAATACGAGTACCTTCACCTTCTAAATAATCAGTTGAAGTTCCAGGCACGCTTTCGTTGAAAGCTGAATAACCAATAATGTCTCCACGGATCGCCATTGAGCCGTTGATAACTAGACGATATTCAGAAGAAGGACGGCCTGGATGTGCAGCGCCGCCGCCAGGACTCCATCCATCGCCAGCACGACGAGAGTACACCGAATAACGGTGACTCTCAGTTAAATAGTTTCCTGCATCTGCGCCAGAAGCTACGTCTGACCCCATAGAAAGCTGATGAGTGTTGTTGCCAGGACCAGAACTTGTAAAGTTCGCTCGGTAGTTCAAGTCTTTTAAGAAACTTCCAGCAGTTTGAGCATTGATATCAGTACCAGTGCTCAAACCGATAACGCTATGTTGCGTGCTGTTCAGATACAGGTGGTTTGTTGCTCCAAGAGAAACAGTTCCCGTAGCAGTCAACGTCCCCGTAGCACTAGGATTAACCGCCCTCAACAACCCTGGATAAGTAGAAGGGTTACCTGCATCCCCGTTAATAAAGTTCTTTACTTCATTCCAGTTATCGTTGTGCTTTGAAGCTTCAATAGCCGTACCTGCGGTAGCGCTATGCGGATAAGAGAAATCGACCATTAACGCAGTCTCCTGTGTAGATATGTAAACGCCATAGCATTCACTTCCCAAGCCTCATCGTTGGTAGTAGGACCATCAATCTTCACTTGTATAGCTTTGGCTGTCCCAAGTGTTGGTAGGCGTTCAATGTTTGTGACGCTAGTGTTTGGTTCTCCAGCCCATGTAACAGCGCCAGCCGCTGGTGGAGTAGCTGCCCATGTGCTCGTATTCCAACTGCCTCCTGTGGATGCTTCTGTTTGAACACCAAAAGGCATTTGTTTCGTGTAATCAGAACTGTTGTAATCGACATACAACTTTGCTGTCAAAGCAACCGTATTGTCTGAACTCACAACAAAACGAGGTTTTCCCCAACGCTTTCTAACAATCGGGTTGCCACCCACAAGCCAACTCGATGTGTATGAACTATCTATATGAGAAGAAGCAGAACCATAGTAATCTGATTCTAAATTCTGTTCTAAATGAATAACACGACCTGTGTTTTCTTCACATCCTGCCAAAAGCGCTTGCGGAGCGTTCGGCGGAGCAAACGTCAACAAAANATTTGCATCAATGTCAGTCATCGTCCAAGCACCGTTGTTGCCTAACGTCGGATCATAAACCAACACTCGACGTTTAGCGTTACCACCACTTGTCTCATCCCAGTCAACAGNAACATATAAACGATTCTTAAACCAAGCAAGCTGCGGTGGGCTGTTGAACTGTAACCTGCCATCGTCAATGGCTGGCATAAGTTTCTCAAACACCCAAACAAACTGTTGCCCGTTGTACATCCATACGCCTTGACGGTCGTACCAGAAGAACACCCCATACGGNGTAGAAACTGGGGATGACATCGAAATNGAACCAACATCTTGAGTCAATGGAACCATCTGGAACGATTGACCAGTGTTGCCATACAAAGCGTGAATGCTGTTGGTCTTAAAGACCAGCAATCTGTCAGCAAATGGNAAAAGAGCAGACACTTCGTCCCCTCGTTCACCTACGTTTACGTCAATGTAGTCATAGTCAAACCATGTTTCTGGGTCATCAATTTTNGACCACCGAATACGGTTCGAGTATTCAGTGCCACCTTCTTTAGTGTGACCAACCCAAGCAAAGTTATTCCAATGACAGGTGTATTTAGCTATAGGGTAATTTCCTGCTGAACCGTTGANATTCGACGCAAGGTTTGAAGCAGTTGTTCCATCGTAAACAAANGACGCAGCATCTCCCGAAACTCCATAAAACTTGTTATTAGTTGTTTGCCCGTACAAACGATNACCGTTTGTTACCGACACCCCCGAAAGCGCAGTGAAATCACCTNNAGCAGACTCAGCGACAGTAGTGCCATGCGAACAAATAACTCGGGACGTACCCCCATCGGGAGTAAACTGCGCCAACCCAGTAACATCTTGATTCAACGCTGTTCCGTTACGCACGTTTACNCCAAGACGCATTTTGATGCCACCCCGAGGGTCCACATCAACATTNAACATCGCAGGACTCTCCGAAGGCGCAAGATTGAACTGGTCAGAACGCAAGTTCAGACCACCACTAAAATCTTGAAGCATTTCCAGCTTAAACCCAGGACGTGCCACTTATTACTCCCAGGAATACCGAAGACGGTTAGGTAAGTAACTGTTTCGCANCCAACGTGAAGAAGAACGTGAGTTCATTATCATTGGTTGCGGAGCAGGGGCATCAAGATATCTAGCTCGAAGATTATCAAGTTCCCTGATAAACGTATTGAAATAGGTAACAGCCATTTCAGGATCTTCTTGTTGGTCGTATGCACGACTAATCCCATATGTGGCTATAACAACATGAAACGGTTCGGGGAAATCAACAGGACCAAGCCCATTAACGGTATTTACCCCAAAGTGCGTAGGGTTTTTGTACCCACGCACATAAATAGTTTCCCCACCTGGAGGAGTTGGGTACATCCGTATTGTGTCAGCCCAATAACTCCAATAAGAAGGCGTACCGCTAGTTGTCGTACTCAGCGGATACATTGCGTCTGCTTCATCTCGACCTAACAACTGAAGAATTTCGTCGTCAGTTCGCAAAGCCTGAATTTCTTTCAACCCCACATTGGCAGGAGGAGCAGCAGTGTTCTGCACGCTAGCCCCAACAGTGGCTAACGTGTAATCCTTAGTNCCTGCAACTGTCGTAAATGTTGTTTCTGTTTCATACCAAGGCCAGCGTTTNTCGCTGTAAACAACTTGGTCGTAGCCTTCACCAAGGAAACGGTTTAAGGTCGCATCCGAAATATCGCTGCTGTCAATTTCGACAACAGATCGAATGTATGACCTCATGTCCTCAATGTTCACGCCTACTCCTTATGGAAAGTACAAAGACTTTCTCCCTCAGCAGGACGAGCTTTGCACTGAGCACCGCTCTTGGTGGTAGCTACGCACTGGTTTTTAACNGTTTCCCAGGTTTCCATNTCGTGATTCAAGGNACGAACNTTNCTNNNTCCGNANTANTCGGAACGAGGTATTTCTTGACGGTGACCCTCCNCNGNNGGAGTNCCNTAAAGTCGNGTGTTTTGTCCGTAAGNNATTTGTATTTCTCTNNCCATGAATCCTCAGAACTNTTGGGAGGGGCAGGGACCAAAGCCCCCACCCCTCCATNTTTATACGACTACNCCTATCAGGTGATGCCGTAAAGCATACCCTGACGAGAACGGTTGCTCGTCGTNAGGTTGCCGTAACAGAGGATCTGTGAGTACACAGCATCCAAGTTGTTTGGACGTACAAACGGAGTGGCCTTAAACCAAACATCCGAATGACGTACAAGTTGGAGATACTTAGTGTTCAAGAAGAAGATTTTTCCATCCAAGTGGTTTGGTTGGTTATCAAACGTCACTGGAGCACCCTTGAACATAAGGTTCTGGAACCCTGCATCTGCCATGTCNGTATCNGTGTANCGNATATTTGCTGTCAAACTTGCTTCATAGGCTTCATAAACAGCTTGCGATGCAATCATNATCGTGGGCTGGTCATTACCTACTGAGCAGTTGTTGTAAACAGTAGCCATTGAAGCTGTTGTCAACGCTCCTGCCTCATCGGTTAGCTGTGAACGCCACCATGAGTTATCAGCGTCGGATGCGTCAATGCCGCCAACAGTCATGCCTGTCCCAACGAGTTCGTTGAGGCCGTGCATGTCTTTTTGGCCGTTGCCTTGACCATCTTCGTAGAACATTTTGTTGAGGTTCTCGATAATTGTTTCCTGTGTTTGGAAAATCTTGCCTTCCAACAGGTCAATTATTTGAGCCTCACCATTGTTCTTGGCTTCTTCTATACCACTGATCGTTACAGTAGCCGCATACTGTTTCCAGTCATACTCGGCTGCTGAAATGCCGTCTTGAGCAGCAATGTCAATAGTGTCAGTTCCAGCGTACGAACCAGCGGTTGAGTTTGTTCCATAAATCAACGGGACAACAATTTTAGCGCCACCAGACACTGTTCTCATCGTTGAACCATTGGTCAACGCATAGAAAAGTGGGCGAGCACTGAAAATATTATCCTGCAACTTAGGNATATAGTTATTGAGCGTGGTGCTCAATATTTGATCGAAATTGGCGTTTCCTGCAGCCATTCTGATTTGCTCCTAAAAGGTTAAGTGCTTAATTGTTCTTTTGCCTGAGCGAATGCTTCTCGGATACTAGAAGGACGTGATGTTGGCTTGGCATCGGTTCCCGTTTGGGTTGACCCACCTGGTTCGACTACCGCTGCTTCCCGTTTCTTAGCAACAATTTCTTGTTCCTTAGATAGTTTGTCAGCAGTACTTTTAACCTCGTTGAATCTCCAATGTGTATAAGCAGCTTCAAGATTTGGAATCTTGTGCTTTAACGCATGGTTCATCAATTCGCGGCTATCGAATTCGCCGTATGTTTCCTGTAGCTCCAATACTTGTCGCTCTATGGCTTCCTGACGTTGCTTCGCTTCAGACTGTTCAAGTCTTCTCTCCAAAGCTGCAATCTTTTGCTGTGTAGGGTCTTCATCGTCCCAGTTACTGTATTCGTCACTGGAAGAAGGTTGTCCTCCAAGCTCTAACTCGAAAGATTGAGCCAAAGTTTTGAGTGTCTCCTCTGGGTTACTTTCCAAAGCAGACACTATTTGTTCAGCCTGACGCAATCGCTCACGTTCAGCAGCTACCTCTTGAGTCTTTCGGGTATAATCCGAATGCCTCTGATAGCCGTTTTGGAGTTCTTCAAGGGTGACCTGCTCCTCTACACCGTCAACTTTGATGGTGTACATTTCGCCAGGTTCCTGTGGAACTTCATTTATGAATGAATCAGGGTCTTCCGCATAAACGGATTCCGTATCAATTTCATTTTCTTCGGGCACTAGCCCCTCCTAGGAGTTCTCTGCGAGATTGTTCCTAATAACTATAGAGGAGTGTCCCACTACAATGAGGGAAGCTCAAGCCCCATCTGGTTTTGAAGTTGCAAAAGAAGCTCTGGAGGCACTCCACCAGTCGGCGCAAACGCCCCAGCTTGGCCTTCTGGCATAGGTACGCCACCTAAGTCTGGCGGTGGAGGGACCATCTGTTCTTCGCCCACGGCTTCTTCTGCCTCTTGCGGCGCTGGTTGCGCTTGCATAATAAATTTCGCTGGGTCTTTGATACCAAAACCGTTCTCTAATACGTGCATTGCTAAAGCAGCAGGGTCAATAACAGTACCAACAAGCGGAGCTACAGCATTCATAAGCGAAATAGCTTGTTGCTTGCGAATCGTATCGTTCATAGGTTGCGTAGAACCAGCCTGAACAGAGAAATCGTATTCCCCAGTAATATCATCTCGGGTGTAGTTGACGAACATATCTTCGCCACCGACACTTGTAACTCTAGCTATTTGGTCCCCCGTCATAAACTGTTGCATCAGTTGTATGACTCGCCTAGCTACATGAGAAATACAGATCTCTACAATGGCTAATTTATCTGCAGCCCTAGCATTCTGAGCGTCAGCGATAATGCTTGCTTCTGTAGCAGTACGCCGTATTTCAGGCATTGCGCCCCGTGCATACTCAGAAATACCTGAAACCGTGTTTATATCGTCTTCAATAATTGCCGAATAGTTGTACATATCGGCACTCATAGGTATTTGAGGCATTGGAACAACCACTTCTGATAGTGGTTTGTTCTCGTCCACAACAGGAACCATTCGCCCGTCGTCTTCTGATTCGAGAGCTTCTCGGCCTTCAGGNCCNAACGAACGCTCATGGTACAACCATTTGCGTGCGTATCGTTTCCTGTCGTTCATCAACTGGGAACGAGTTTTATCGAGTTCCAACTGNAGACTTTCNATACTTTCTAANTCTCCTATTGGNTAGAACTGNTCTGGAACGTCGTAGTTTCTGACCATTACAAACGGTTGACCGTAAGCGTATGGCATTGCTACAGGGTCAATCAGAAATTCGTCGGCTCCGTCTGCGTAGACAGAAAGCGTGTTTGCTTTTATGTCGTAATATTCCCAAATAACTACCTGTTCTGGAAGATATTGGGCTTTGTCATTTATTTCTTCTTTGTCTACGTCTGGAACGTAGTTGTTTGATAACCGTTTCCTCNCAGAAGGCTTATAACGGTTATCGTTTTTNGCTTCTTCGAGAGGTCTTACAAGACGTTGAGCAATCCATGANGCTTCTTCAAGCGTTGTNGCTTGTGGNTCAACGTAAACATCGAAGGGAGAGATCCTTTCCACAAACGGTTGATCTTCCACAACCCTCATAATTGTTTGAGGAATATTTGCGTAAATATCTTCGTCTGTGGGAAGGTCCGCAGCTAGCTCAGGGCTAGTTGCTGCGAAATCAGCTACTTCAGTAAAAGCTTGATCTATAAGAGATTCTCGTTCTATTTCGCTAACCAGTTGTGGCTGCTCTAAGAACTTCCAACCTACTTTTAACCAGCCATGACCAAATATNAGAAAGTCTTTGACTGCGTGACGGAAAGGATCACGNAAGTTGTGATGTTTCCACATGTAATTGATAATTGCTTCAACAAATACTGCTCTNTCAACATTTTCTTCTTTGGTTGCTTGAACAACAATTTTCGGGTAGTTCACTGCAACGCTTGGAGCTATAACATTGACCGTCGAAAACGCTAAATTGACAGCTATAAGGTCTTGCTCATTAGAAGTTGTTGAAGGCCAGTGTTTGCCTCTGTACAAGTCNATTAGACGACGCCAAGTGTATTCGTAACCTTGCTGGTCACGCCATCTTGAACACTTTTCAACATGATCTACATATTCGGACAAGAGTTCTTGACGAGACTTCTTAGCCATTAAAACTGAGCTTTCTGTGGNAGNTTCTCTATNTTACGTCCTTGAGACTTNGCTTCTGCNAACACCTTNGCTTCACGNTCACGATTAGTTAANCCCTGTTCTTCANGGGGAAGGGTAGATTGATACCCNTGCCCCGTNGAAACAGTAATCGACTTTAGGCGNANNCNNCGTTCNTAAAGTTCNCTGAGTTCNGATAANGGNACATCTCGNCGTGCNAGAACNTATTCAGCNAACTCTTGAAAGCTGGCCCCATCTGGGAGGACAGCCATGNTTTAACCAGCNTCNGANCCGCGAAGGTTTGGTTGTGTTGCCGCTGGTTCAACTTTGCCAGTTGTACCGTGCTGGTTCTTTGGCGTCATCCGCTCAGAAACTTGACCATAATCACCAGTCATGCCTGCATACCTACCTGCAGTCATGCGCTGTTTCGGTGATTGAGCACCACCAGGTTCCCAAATCGGGTTAGCAGAAACAGATCCGCCACGTTCCATTTTGGCATTAGCGCCGTCGCCTTTGCCATCTACACTACGAGTCCCATTCGTATGGGAAACAAATTTAGAAGCCATTAAAGGTTTCCTCCAAAATTGACATGTCTATAGAAAGGTTAGCGTGTCCCACGAATAGTGCTAGCACCTATTCTCATGCTTGGACNTTCAGGCTCNCCTATCGCTAAACGAGCAAACCAGTCCACAGTCCAATAATCATTAACTTCAGGCGCATACTCTGGTTCGTAAGCANANTTTCNCATTTGATTAGCTAACGCTAAAGCCATAACACGGTCATCGTACGGAGAGCCATTCATGCTTCCCCTATCGTTTCGCACAAAAGTTCGCAACTCAGCCAACGTATGGCGATCACGAATAATTAGCTCTTCGTTTCTCAACGCAGAACTCAAATCGTCAATCATCAAAGGCTTCGACGTACGAGTAGTCTTCCAACCGTACTCTTGACCAATTCGATTGTTCACACTGTTTAATTGGCGTTTCCTAAACAAGTTCGGGTACCCCAGGTGACGCAACTCAGTAATAGTTGTAAGCCCATGGTTATTTGACTCAACACAACACAAAGCCTTATTAAACCAGCGCCCCAAACTATCAACCTCATCCGCTAACAAATCTGGAGCGATGTGACCGTGCCAAATAGCGACCTGTTCACCAGAACGAACATTNAGAACCTGAATAACGCTGTAATCACCGTGTCCTAAACCCTCAGCAGTATCAACACCCATCACATAAGCATTACGAGACTCTGGTTGTTCCCAAACTTCTAAACTCATCGTGAACGAAACTCCAAAACCCCAGGTGCCTTAAACAAATACCCAGTTTCCCCATGGATTACATTTCGTTCCATTTCATCAAGAATATCTAAATCAAACACAGGATTACCCGACTTAACGAACGCCTCTTCGGGCGTAGTCGGATACTCCTGTGCAAGCTGCCAAGGCAACATGGANTTCACTTTCTCCATGTACCACGACTCACCCCTATCCTCAGTAGCAGACCACGGATAAAACATAGGCTCAAACTTGTTTGACCCCGTAGTAGCNCCAACCCACAACTGGTGATAAAAGTTNCCTGAACCATTAGCAGTAGAAAGCCCAATAATGCGGCCTCCTACGTCAGCCACNGGTTCTATAGACGCCCATGCTTCTTCTGCGTTTGGTAGGAATGCCCATTCGTCAACGACAATAAGTGTCGCTGATTCACCACGGGCAGGATCTGAAGCAGAAGGCATCGACGTAATCTGGCTTCCGTTGTCNAATCCCATNCGTTGCTGATGCTCAACCAAAGACTTAGGTCCACGTTCAATCATCCATTTCGGTAAATGCTGNTATCCGTACTTTGTTTTACGCAACAACAGCACAGCTTCACGTTCTGTACGACTTAAATCAATAATGTTCTGATCTGGATGAAAAAACGCNAACCAAAACTGGTGAGCAGCTACAAGTGTGCTCCACCCAATNTGNCGNGCNTTTAAGGTAAGTGAATATCTATTNTCNGNCCAATGGTCGATAGCTTCCGCTTGAGCNTCACGTAAAGCAAAAAGAATACGACCNTGAGCAGGGTGAGCAATGTGCCAATAGTTCTGTAAAAAATGTTTCTCATCTCGNACACATTTTCTCCATTCTGCTTCCTGCTTTAGCTCTGCTAATCTACTTGACATGCTCACCAACCACTATTGGTGGATTCCAGAGGCGCTAACCCCACAGCAGTGCGACGAGATTCAACACGCCGCTGCGATGGAGCAACAAATCGAAGGAATCCATTTCGGAGACTCCGAAGAACATCGGAAATCCCAAATTTCTTGGATCTACAACGAAAAACTAAACGATCTAATCGCAGCCTGGATTCGGCAAGCAAACAAAGAATCAGGCTGGTCGTACGACTTACATAAACCAGAAGCTCTTCAATACACACGCTACGGTGTAGACGGCCACTACGACTGGCATATCGACGGTCACTCCGACAATCATGCTGCCCGTCGCCTTCTACCCTCTCACCAAGTTCCAAATCCAATCCCTTTGAACCTGACCCCATTCCCAGAACTCCAGGGAACCGTGCGTAAACTTTCAGCAACAGTGAATCTTTCTCATTCATCGGACTACGAAGGCGGAGAACTTCAAATCCGCTGCTACGACCAACTTCATTGTTTCAACGACGCAGAACGAGGATCAATAGCAGTATTCCCGAGCTTCATGGAACACAGAATAACACCCGTCACCAGCGGAGAACGCCACAGCGCAGTCATGTGGTTCAACGGGTACCCATTTCGCTAACAACCTAAATCTTTCCGTAAAGATTCCCACACAGACCACTGACTCTCAGTCCACGTATGGTCAATCGTGTTATACAACTGCGAACACTGAGGCCCATAGCCAGGAACCAAATCAGTCCGCACCACAGGCGCAGGATCAGGCTTCTCACTACTAGGCCACAACATCATTAATCCAGAGATCCCAGCAACCAGCGCGACAACCGCCGCAGTAACGGCTTTAATGATCTTTTTAATCGCCTCAGACCAGACATCAGCTTTTTCTGCCACATCTTCAATCGACATAAACCCCCCACAGAGTTATTTCTTTCCCCTATTACGAGCACGATTCTTAGAACTATCTTCTAAGGTCGTGCCACCCCCCTTAGTGTGCGAAACATCTTTACCAGTTAAATTCTGACCAGCCCTCTTTCTCGCCCTTCTCTCCCTATCTAAATCCGCACGGTATTTCTTACGTGCAGAAGTCGCATGATACGCAGTATCATAATCTCGCTTTTTTTTCGCTGAATCTGGGTTAAGTCGCAAATATCTTGCAGTAGCCCCAAGCTTATGGAACGGTTTCTTAGGAGGAGCCATCACTGACAACTTTCACAAATATCCACCTCATCCAACGAACACTCAATAGGTTCATCATCCAGAAACGGATCAGTCAACAAATCGGGACGCTCCCCCATCTCTTCCATTTGCATCCACATCCCATCATCATGTAAGTCTTGCAACTCCGTCATCGTTTCTTCGACTTTGAAGAACGCAGCTTCTTCGCAGAAGACTTTGCAGCCTTACCTCTCCCCTTAGTCGAATATCCGTACTTCTTAGGCATCCTCGCTCCTTAAACCAGCAATCAAATCATCTAACTCAGCAGCCAACTCCGCATCAGACATACCAGACGCCTCACGCTCATCATCCACAACCACTCTCCGCTTCGGAGTGAATCTTTCTATGTACTGTAAGTACAAAGATGCAGCCTTAACATCACCCTGAGCAGCCTGCTTGTACAGAGCGTCAACTACTGACTGGGTACGCTCGGGGTGGACGTTCAGTTCAGCAGCCCTGCGGTCCCACTCACGAATGAACCGAGGATCAGCTTTCCACCTCCTAACCGTACGCTCATTCAAGTCACGTTCAGCACACCACTCCCTAGCAGAAGACGGAACACGCTCATCCGATAACAGCCACTCTAAAAATTCTGCCCATTGCTGGGGCATTACTTTTTCGCCTGTGTCGGGATCCGTTGCCCATCCTCGGCCACCACCATTTTGCGGCATAAGAAAACCTCCTATATTTAAAGTTTAGTTGTCCCGCGAGGGAAAGTGGGACACTGTGGGTATAGTGTAGGGGGGGGGAGGGGGAAACGCCCCAAGCGTTTCCCCCTCCCCCCCCACCTTTCCCTACCTTGTATGCCCCTAACGCATCTCCAGTAACAGGCATACATGGAAAGAACAAAAAAGAACACTCTCTCCCCCGTCCAAGTTTCAAAAACTGAACGCACTGGATATTGATATCTATACATACATGGGATCACTATCAGGACCCCCCCTAGGGTACCCTCCTCCCCTTCTCCGTGGTTCGTTAGGGTGCCAGTAACGCAGAAACGGCCTAGGTTCTACCCATATTGGCCCGTGTAATAGGGCTACGGCCTAGGGATAGGCCAGGAACTAGGGCTATTAAACCCATTGAACTAGGGCTATGGTCTGCTACTTGCGTACCGTCTCAATATCCATAACTTAGATATCAGCGGCAACGGGCCGCCAGTGACTAGCAATACCGCTGGTTACTAACTTAGTAACAAGGGAGAGTGGACATTGTCCTCCACCTATTCATCAATTTGTAAGGCGCTTGCCAAGTCTTACAACGCTACTACTAAGTCCATGGCTGGACTTATGCATATGTTCTACTTTGAAGTAGGACAGACCTATAACAGCATTGAAAGCCGTAAGGCTAAAGGTGCATTCAGACAATCATTCATTGAAGCCATGTCGGTTTACGAATCTAAAGGTAAAGCCGACAAGGTCCTATCTGCTGGCAAGTCGGTATTCATTCTTGTCGATTCTGGTTTCTTGGATCGTGACAAGTTAGAAGAACGACCAGTGACTAAAGCTGAAGGTGCGCTGGCTGCTCTGGCTGGTTGTCTGAAGTCCAATACCGCTGAAGTCTTGGAGATTCTCAAGGCTGACCGTAAACGGGCAGATAACACCTTGTGGCTAACTGCTGAGCGTGCCAACGAAATTCGTCAGCAGTTTAAGAAGGCTGATGATAATCGTGGCAATAAGAACGGCCGCGGTACTGGCGCTAATGATGGCAATGCTTCCAAGCAGGAAGTCATTGACCTTGAAGCGGTTGTGTCTCAGTTAGAAACTAGTTGTGGTCTGATTGTTGAAGGATCAACTACAGATCCTGCAGCGGTTCATGAACTAGCGGAGCGTATTGACGCTGTCCACCATAACTTAATTTGGGCGAGCCAAACTGCTGCGGAAGCGGTAGCGGAAGCGGAAGCGCAAGAAGCTACGGCCTAGGTTGTAGTTGGAATTTGGGGAGCGGATCGAAAGATCCGCTCCCCATTTTTTTTGTCTTTTGGTGCTGGTGCTCGTTACTAATTTAGTAATGAGGCAGGCGTTCAGAATTCGGTAGTCAAATTCTGATAGTGAATTAGTAATGGATATTGAAATTTTGGGGCCAAATACTCTTAGCGGTAAAAAATTACCAAATTCAGGCTA
>PAYF01000020.1 GCA_002714745.1 Methanobacteriota archaeon
TCAAGAGCAGGCACATCTGGTACCGAATGGTTGCAAGATTCCTGTGGTAGTGACTGTACACGACCTATTTCACCTCAAGCCGCGCTCAATCAAGGCAGGCGAGGACAGAGTTGCAGTCGGAGAACACAAACCCAGTTTCATCCGTCGCAGAGATCTCAGGAATCTGAGACAGGGATTGGAGAGAGCAGACATGCTCATCTGTATCTCAGACATGACTCGCAGGGATGTCGAGTCGTTGTTCCCGGGTAAGCCCACCGCCTTGGTACGCCATCAAGTCGACATCGATTATTGGGACCCGGAGAGAAATCCGCGCCCGCGCGAATTGATCGCAGAACATGATGATGACACGAAATGCATGCTGGTCACTGTAGGAACAGACGAACCGCGAAAGAGACTCGGTTTCGTCAACGAAGTTCTGAATAATCTCCCCGATGAAATAGCCGAGGACATCCACATGCTCCATATCGGCAGCGAAGTCAGACTAGAGGACGAACAACTCGTAGCCGCCTTGCAGCATTCAGAGGCATTGCTTTTCCCCAGTATTTCCGAGGGCTTTGGATTTCCACCCGTCGAGGCAATGGCGGCAGGATGCCCAGTCCTCGCAGCTGACTTCCCTGCTCACAATGAGGTGATTCCCAAGGACTGCCTGCTACCAGCAAATGATGTCGCCTCTTGGGTTCATGGAATTTCAAAGATTCACGCTGCTTGGAAGCGAGCAGGAGGAGTTCCTCGAAATCCCAAAGACTCGTTGATAGAGCATGTAAAGGAAAATCTGAGTCCTGAGTCACAAGGAGAGTCACTATCGAGGGCCTATGCAGCGGTTTTGAACTCATCAGACTAAGTCTCAATAGCAATAAGTTATAGGTGGCTTGTGGCCCCTTGATTCGTGCTTCAAGTCTCCGACTTGCGCAAGGGCTTCGGCTCTGGAAGGAACAGGCTAGAGGTCCTCAAAGGAATCGATTTGGAGATGCAACCAGGAGAGTTGGTCGCTCTTATGGGGCCTTCAGGGTGTGGCAAGTCCACTCTTCTGAATATCATCGGTGGACTTCTTGGTGCTGACTCGGGATCAATTTCACTTGAGAGTTTCAACTACGGGACAAAAAGCCCGAACCGCGTTGTAGATGTACGAAGAAGGGGAATCGGCTGGATATTCCAGGACTTCCACCTGATTGACAGATTGAGCGCTCTCGACAATGTGATTTTCTCCTTGGAGTTGGCCGGAGTACCCTCTGCCGAAGCAGAAGGTCAGGCCAGATCTGCTCTTGACAAGGTCGGCTTGTCTGACCGCTTGGAGTTCATTCCAGACCAACTGTCGGGAGGCCAGCAGCAGAGAGTTGCAATCGCTAGAGCAATCGCAGGATCACGCCCACTTATTCTGGCAGATGAGCCTACTGGAAATCTAGATGTCAAGAGCGGTCTGGAAATCATAGACCTGTTTAAGCAGCTCTGCGAAGAAGAGAAAATCTCGGTATTGATGGTCACTCACGATCCGACTCTNGCATCAATCGCTGACAGGATGTTATTACTGCGAGACGGAGTTACGGCGGCATCCGACATCCGTTCTGCTTGGGGTGAAGAAGGGGGATTCGGAGAATGAGTTTGGCCGATGGATTACTTGATCTTCTTCGCCTAACTCGAAGAATACGAAGANTANATNCANGGCGAGGGAAGTACGAAAGAAGTGAGAAACTTCCAATGAAGACCCGACTGATGTCATTGCCAGACAATCTGGTGATGGCAGCAAAGAGTTCGTGGCGAAGCAGAGAGAGAGTTCTCGCTGTTTTCGCAGGAGTATTCCTAGCATCACTGGTAATCTCAACAGTTCTCGCATACGGTGTGGGTCTGTCTCAGGCATTCCTGCAGTATTCCTTGCAGGAGGAGATATTCGATGCCAAGGTGGATTTCTCCGAGGGCCCGGGAGAGGACGCCGAGGGACGAACAAATGACTCAGCACTCTGGGAATCCTTGTGCGATGAGTTTGTTGAGATGGATGCATTCTCTGATTGTGGCCTAGTATTCGGACGTCAAGGAGTGAGAGTAGACGGTTTCTTCGATGAGGACTTCATCGTCCCCCAACCCCTCAATGTAATCGCAGCCTCTGGTCCAACTGGGAATTGGGAGAATGTCAGTTGGGACTATCCTGAGGCGTTATCATCAGGGCCTCCAATCAACGGTGATAGAACANTTCGTTTCTATGGTGACGGAATCTGGGACGGCGAGTTAGGGGAACGACATTCAGTCAGAGGCCAAGACTCCAGAATAATCTACGGTAGTTGGCCATCCAGTGCTGCAGACGCGGCTGCCAACCGATCAATCGTTCTCCCCTCTCAAATTGCATCCAGCGCAGGCGTGACCGTCAATGATACAATCTCGGAACTCAATTTCACCTACATTACCGGGTATCTGACTGGAGTGAATCTTAATGATGACTTTGAGGATTGCCAAGGTGAGGAATACACTTGGAGTGCGGGAGAGAGAGCATACAAGTTCTGCAGAGTTACCATGACAGTTCGCAATCTCACTATCGCTGCAGTGTATCAGGAAGGTGGTGCTGGTAATCCGACCCTACTGTTCAACCCACTAATGATTACTGATGCAGTTCTCAGCGATGAGCAGAAGACCATACTGATGGACAACGACCACGGTTACCTCGGTCTGGCTGTAGACAGAAGCCAGTTGCCAACCACATCTACTGCTGACGCGACTAAGTGGCTAGACGATCTCAAGAAAGAGATGGAAGCAGGAAACTACACCAGCTTTGGTATTCTAGTCGAGTACAACGACCTAATCTCGGGAACCATCACTTTCCTCAACATATTCCTCGGAATCATCCAGGTATTCGACTACATCCTGATGATTCCTATTGTTGTCCTCTCATTCTCAGTTTTAATCTATGGTCTAGTGCTGTCACTAGAACAGCGCAAGCGAGAGATCTCCATCCATCGTGTAATCGGNGGAACCGAGGGTACACTTACTGGCATGATTATGCTTGAGTTGGCGGTCACCAGCATGTTCGCTTGGTTTGCCGGATATACTCTCGCACTGCTATCTGTGCCGCTGGTTCTCGATGCGGTCGGATTCATGTCTTTCAGATCAGGGGGCATAGAAATCAATCCGACCCTTAGTCTGGTTACAACCATTGTAATCATCCTGCTTACAGTAGGGGCATCCCTTCTCTTTGGTAGATCTAGAACTAGGGATTTCCTCAGAATCGAGATTGATGAAGGAGTCAGAAAGGTAACTGAGGCAAGAGAGCCTAGGACATGGCTGCATATCCTGTCTTTTGGTATCGGACTTCTAGCCTACGCTGAGAGCTGGATCGAGGGTAATGGAGGCTGGGGCTCGATTGGCTCTGAAGGTCTAATTTCAAATTTCATCGTAGAAGCCCTGCTATTCCTCCTAGGCCCATTCTTCNTGTGGATAGGCGGCGCACTGGTACTGGGAAGAATTGGGGCTGCTGGACCTCGAATACTCACCGCGCTACTATCCTGGTCTCCCGCAGTCTCTGACATCAGGAGAGGNCTGAAAGGTTCAGGCTCATCGGAGTCTGTAAATCGCTTGGCCGTGATTATGCTACTCACACTGTCTATCGTCACTCTNGCAGCAGTACAAGGATACACAGGAACTGTGGTCGATGAGCGTACTACATCTGCTCAGACTGGAGCCGACCTGCAAGTCCAGTTNGATTCTGCAGTCACCGAGCAGCAAGCCAGAGATGAGTTGATNCTGGCAATNCAGAGGGCAGGAGACAGCGAAATCACGGACATTTCTTCGATGACCTCGGTTGCCGATATATTCACCAATCCGAAGAGCCAGAACTCTTTGGTCAGGACATGGGTTCTATTCGACGGACATGAGAATACTCTGATCTGGGATTCTCAGACAGTCCCTAGAGACGACATCGACGCAGCAGTATCTCAGTGGTCGAGCGGTTCATTCACCGCCGGTGCGGCAGCCGTAGACGTGTTCAAGGATCTAGAAATAGGGAGTTCACAGACAATTGAGTATACCGATTATGACTTTGAATTGGGGCCCGATTTTGAATTCATTATTACGACGACGGTAACCGAGTCAACGGCCCAATATCAGGGGCGCCACCAGTGGGTCCCAGGACTTTCTTCTACCGAGGCAGAACAGGCCATAGTAATCGGCGAATCGANCTATAGGGAGTTAGTAGGGGATGCAAATGCAGATTCATACACCTCGACAAGATGGTTCTTCGAGTTGTGCGACCAGTCTGAGCAAGACTGTGCCGATGCACTCAGAGCAGTCAACGCTGAGATTTCCAATGGCAACGGCGTCAGCGCCGCTCAGGACTGGTCAACTGCTCATAGGGAAAATGAGCGTAATGGCGGGCTTATCTTCGGTACTCCTGGGCTTCTAAGTCTACAATTCATAGTTGCTTCACTGGCTTCAGTTGCTTCCGCTTTCGTATTCCTCTCACTAGTATTGACCCAGAGGAAGAGAGAGTTGGCAATCCTACAGGCGATTGGAGCCAGCCCTAACCAAGTAACTCGACTGGTTCTATTCGAGATTCTGTCGATTCTAACTGTCAGTATGGCTCTAGGAGTTGTTCTTGGACTCGCTATCGCCGAGTCATTCAACGGCTTCTTCGGAGTGTTCGGATATATTTTCCAAATATTCCTTGGCCAGAGCGCTCCAATTGATAGAGATCTTGTCTGGCCATGGCTCGATCTTGCACTGGTCAATGCATCAGTACTTGTCGCAGTTCTTATGGCATTGATTTACACTACACGCAGGGCTCTACAGGCCGATTTGGCAGTGGTATTGAAGGGGGAGTGAGATGACGGAGAGANCTGAGATTCTGAAGTCTGACGGACTNTATCACGTCTACGAATCGGGTGCTGAGGATGGTAATGTAGTTGCTCTACGAGGATTGCACGTCACTGTCTACGAAGGTGAAGCAGTAGCAGTAATCGGACCTTCAGGTTCTGGTAAATCGACCCTTCTGAAGTGTCTTGGTGGTCTGATGAAGCCGTCTGCGGGGGGTGTCGAGCTTACAGGAAAAAGGATGACAAGACTCACTGGAACAGAGTTGGTAGATCTTCGTCAGAAAACAGTCTCATTCATCTTCCAAGACTCAAATCTGCTACCACACCTCAACGCATTGGACAATGTCGCCCAACCACTCCGGCACCAGGGAGTACTCCCNGGTGAAGCNAGANCTAAGGCGCAGGCNCTNNTAGATCGCCTTGGCATGGGNGAAAGATCTCGTGGAATGCCCGAGGAACTCTCCGGAGGNGAGCAGCAGAGGGTTGCGATAGCNCGAGCCCTNATCACAGAGCCTAAGCTGATTCTAGCNGACGAGCCAACTGGATCNCTAGACCCGATTACCAGNAGNGAGGTNCTCGANTTATTCNATACTCTTCACAAAGAGGAGGACGTNGCGTTCTTCCTTGTCACACACAACAGAGAGGTCGCAGCCTTTTGCGAACGCTCNCTTGAACTTAGNGACGGACGNTTCGTNGCCCAGCATGGAACAGATGTGGACATTGCCGACCTATCTGGCAGCCGCGAGTTAATCATCGACGATACAGGCACCGTAACTCTACCTCCAGACATACTGACTCAGATTGGCGGCCCCGGGAGATTCGAGATTCCAAACATTGTGCGCGACTCTCTCAATCTTGAGAGGGTCTCAGATGATAGGATAGACATCGATGGCAAATCCGAGATGGCCCTTGCGTCCACTTGTCCCGCATGTTTCCACGATTACGGCGACAGCGAAGAGCAGCGCTGCCCAGAATGTGGCTCGAGCCGTCCGATGGTTCAGGCCTGAGGCAGGACCAGATTCATCGGCTTGGCAATACCTAGGTCTGCGGGCAACTCTCTAACCTTCTGAGGCAGAGTGATTGGAATCATCTCTTTGCCAATCAGAGCCACTCTACTCTCTTTTCTTTCCGACAAAACCTCTCTCCCTACCAACGGTGCTAGACGTTGCGAGAAGCCCATCACATCATCGTGACTAGGCATGTTTTCGATAGTCAGATTGTTTCGGCTGTTACCTACGTAGACGTATCCCTTGGCCTCTATGAAGTCCGGATCTGCGAGGTTATCTAGGCGGGCGTAATCTTCGTGATGACCAAGTGACTCGTGTTTGATTAGTGTGTGCCTGCACACAGTCCTAGTATCTAGGCTAGGAAGCAACTCTAGAGTCTGCTCAAGCTTGTGGAACGCAGCTTGGTCGAACTTGGGTTTGCACAGCCTATCGAAGACCTCCTTATTCGGAGCATCGACGCTGACGTACAATTGAGTAGGCAATGGATCGAGATTCTCAATGACCTTGGGCAGACTCCCATTGGTGACTAGGAAGGTTGAGGTCCCGTGCTGGTGNCAGATGTCAAGGAACTCACCCAGTCGNGAGTAAAGAGTAGGCTCNCCATTCAGCGAGATNGCNACGTGCTTGGGATTCTGTGCCTCCANCCACTTCTCNCTGTCCGCCTTAGGGTTGCCNCCGAATCCTGTCAGTAGNCTTCTCTGGGCTCGAACCGATTCTAGGTACAACTCGTACGGGTCATCNTCAATCTTGTGCAGGGTCTCTGAATGAGGTTCCCTCCAGCAGTAGGTGCATGCTAGGTTGCAGGTATCGACATTGGGTGCCATCTGCATNCAGCCATGACTCTCAATGCCGTAGAATGTGCCCTTGTAGCAAGAACGGTCAGCAATTAGACTCTGCTTTGTCCAGTGGCAGACCTTGACGCCTCCATGCTCGCCGACTAGGTGATATTTCTGCTTGGACAAGCGTTTCGCTATCTTCGGCTCTATGCGAGTAATTGGACTCTGCATACAAATCCCCAACCCTACTGCAACTAGTGGTCGTCTTCAACGCTTCCTTCGCATGATGGCAAGTGCCAACACCACCACGACTATTCCTGCTGCTAAATATTCCTCAATAATAACTGGTCTGCAGCAAGGCGGAATGAGTCCCTCAGAACCCTCCTCNTCTTCATCATCAGATTCTCCNGCATCTTCTTGATTATCGGGGAAATCCGAGCATAAATCAGTTCCAAGACAGTGATTAAACAGTAGCAGTCTCATTGGAGAATTTGCTGTGAATCTGATNATATCCTCTTGTTCATCTGTAATCCCTCGACGCGATGATACATCTTCGAGAGGAGGTGTGATGTAACTCATCAGATTTGAGACCGTTCCGTTCTCAAAGAATATCGAATCTTGCAGAAGTGCATGATGATGATTCAATCTGGTGACTGGGTCCTCGCCAAATAGGCACTGACCTTCTGAANCGCTGTTGTTCCAGAAGCAGTTGAAACCGTACCATTCGACACTTTTTCCNTCTTCGAATCCGTAATTTCTCTCGAAATTAGTTCGATAAATTGTCTCACCCNNTTCTCCGGACTGAACGAATTCTGCCAAGCTGTTGAATTTCTCCTGGTCTCCCTTATACAGAAAATTCCAGGCGGGCCAAATGAATGCCTCTCCCATCAATTCTTGATGATTNATCAAGTCTTGTTCGCTGCCATTGTAAGAAAGATATGGCTCCCCAAATGGCTGAGAGTAATCGTCCCCAACCACTCGTCTGATGGCTTCACCGTCATGAGCCATCCTAGTCCATCTCTGTTCGAATCCGAAGTCCGCCTCTGCTTNATTGTAGTTTGGAGCATGAGTGTGACCGATTCCAAAGTAATGCCCCATCTCGTGAGGNAGTGTAGTCAAACCATTTCCATTTAGCAAAGTTGACCTCAACTCTAGTGCGCTACCGCGACTAATCTGGAATTCTGGAGGGGGCCCACCACTCTTCCCAACAGCGTCTAATCCAGGCCGAATAACTATGGTAATTGACTCTGATCTTGCTCTAGAAGCCAAGCGGAAAGCACCAGCGGTGTTATACTCCTCATCTAGAGTAATATTGTCCAATTCATCTTGAGANACATGACGCTCCGCAAGTTGAGATTTCAATTCTTCTAACGCTATCTCATCATCTTCAGACAGACCTAATTGGGCACGNAGGTCNGGTAGAATTTCCCTCAAAGTCCACTCTTCATAGTAGTCATCAGATTCGGCAACAGCATCAGCAATTATGACCACCTCATTGGTTTGNAATTGGAACCCCCAGGGCAAGAAAACTGCATTGAGATTATTCAGTTGCACTTCCATCCAGTCCTCAGAAACATCATCTTCAGCGACATCAAGGAATATCCAACGCAGATCATACAGCCTTTGTGTTGGTGCCTCAGAATAGTAGGCATCGCAGAAGAACTGCTCTGATGAGTTCAAANTGCCTTCCTTATGCTCCATCCAACAGTCAACCCAAGTGAGCTGCAAGTCTNNTGGAGTCTCCTCAGATTCNAATTTCTGATTAGCGCTGCTTATTGGCATCAATAGCAGCATTGNCACAATTAACACAGCGAATGCGGACTTTCGCACGAAAACCGTAGGATTCTCATTCCTCATGACCGTTCCGCGTGGATGATATATCGGCTGTGCCTTTGTCGCTCTGATGAAAAGACTCTCAGCGGGCAGTATTGCTCTCATCATCTTGATGACCACAATGTCTGGATGCTTCTCCGCAGAGCCAGATGATGAGTTGATTCCGACAAGCAATCTCACAGTATCGCCCGAGATACTGGTTGGTGCGCAATTTCAGTCGGTAGAGTTCAGTGCTTCCAGTTCAATGAGCGTCCATATTCCCTATCTTGTAATCGATCATGAATCCGGTTTTGTTGTCAACGGGACCACAATTGACTTTGATGGCTCTGGAACGATTACGGTAGAAATGCTGGCTCCTTCTAATCTCAACTCGACGCACTTCTTGCTGGGCAAGTTGGGGCGAGACAAATGGCAACTTAGAGCGACCAATCAAAGCTGGCCTGAGTGGTTCGCTTCAAGCGAATTTGAACAATCTGCGTATACCTATGTTGAGCATCCGGTGCTGAGGGAGAACGATTCGGCCTACACGGTTGAGGATGGGGCATTGCATAGCACCGGATTGATTGACGGCCTCAACGTCTTCGAATGGCTGGAACTTTTTGCAGACCCTGATTCGGGGTACAATCAGCGCTGGGGNCCCTTTACTCTCAATGACCCGACATACATGAGGGCTGCCAATTTCATGCAGGGAGAGCTGCAAGGGATGGGATATGACGCACAGGTCCACAGGTATTGGATATCCGACTTCTCCTATGCCGTCAATGTATGCGGCTACAAGGAAGGAACGTTGTTCCCAGACGAGTGGCTGGTGTTAGGCGCGCATCTTGACATCGCTGAGCCNGGAAGTCCACCCGGAGGAGGCTCGAACATCGGTGCGCATGACAATGGAGCCGGTGTCGCTTTGGTTCTAGAGGCCGCTAAGGGATTGGCTCAGTTCGATCACCGCAGAACAATCGTCGTATGCTTTTGGTCCAACGAGGAGAACGGCTATGACGGAGTCGATAGGTGGATTGACAANATCCCTGCAGGAGTNACTCTCTCTAACTATCTGAACGCTGATGCAGTAGGTACCAACTGGCCTGGATACTACACCTTAGTAGTGGACATCATTCCCGAGACTGACAACCAGATCAATGAGCAATGGCCAATGGTCAGGCTGGCAGAATGGATTGGATCCAACAACAACGACATNGCCGAGGCGCTGCGACTTGGTAGAGAAATCTACCATACTGAAGGCTACGCCTCGATGAAGGATGTTGATTCGAGCGACCAGAAGAGACTCTCCATATCGGTGCACGAGTCTCAAAGGGGCAGGAGCGACTACGAGAGGATAGCAGACCAGCTCGGGGTGGTCTCGATGGACTTCGGCTCGCTCACCGGAGGATCAGACTGCNATCACGGGCCTTGCGACACGCTCGAGACGATGATTGACATGATGGTGACCGACAACGGTACAGGNGTACAGAATCTAGTCGAGTCATTCGACTTGATTTCTTGGTGGCTGTTCAATCTGGCTATGTATCTGGACGAGACGCCGATTTACAACGAGTCCTAGCCGTACTTCACACCGGTTCCGTAGGCGAAAACCTCGACGGCCTTGACCTTAGACTGCGCACCTTGGGGTGCCATATCGGAGGTATCTATCCTCACATTGATCACATCGTCGTATCCATTTGAGACGGCATTCTCCCTCAACCTCTGCATTGCCTCAGCCCTACCGGCAGCAACCACTTTCTGTAAGATGTCTATCGAACCTCCGATTAGATTGTTGATGAAGCCAATCAACAAATGCCAGTGACTGGGACCGAAGACGACCCCGGCCCAAACCACACCACACTCAGTAATGTCAGTTCGATATCCTCCATCGAGCGTAGTTAGTGGGTCGCGGCCCAATGAATCACGCAATGAAACCTCTCTAGATGTTGTGTCAGCAATCTGATCGTCCAATCTCTTGCCACTGGTGAAGANAGCCCAGATTAACATGAATGGATATGCAAATGCGTACAGTAACCCACCAGCGGCTAGAAGCAAAAAAGGGAACATGCATATGCTGCCCACTACTAACGGGATAATCAGTGCCCACTCTGCCATGGAGAGAACCTCCTTCACTCGGCCTTCACAGCGGTNCCATAGGCGAACAACTCTGNTGCNCCTGCAGTCACTGCNGAAGTAGCGAATCGCACGTTCACTATCGCNGTGGCTCCTCTNCCCATAGCCTCAGCGACCATCCTTCCAATNGCCTCTTGACGAGACTCCTCAAGCAGTTCTGTNTACTTCACAAGCTCACCACCCATGATGTTCCTGAGACCTTGAGTGATGTCTCTGCCCACATTCTTCGCCCTCACCGTCGAGCCACTAACGACTCCGAGGGTTTCTGTAATCATCATTCCAGGTATCGTTTCCGTGTTAACGACTAGTATACCTTGCACCATTTGTTCCATGGCCCGGCCACAGCACGATAGACGCTTCAAGATTGGGGCGGAACATCAGNANCTGAAANGAGCNTAGTTGGGGGTTTNGATTTACTTGCAACNAGACCTAGGATACCTAGGAAACATATGTTNCAGANAATAATCTGANCCCAACTNGNAACCAAAGTGATTGNTTCCATTAATTCTGCACTNGNNCCCCACTCNTCGCCCCCTCGACCAGTAGCGAACTCCGGCATCAATAATCCGCTTCTCGTCAAAATCCACATCAAACCCATACCGCCTAGTAGATTCACTCCTATCCAAACTCCTACCAACTTGATTCCCAGATCCCTGTCACCTCTCCAAAGCACCGGTACACTGAACAGACCAATTATGGCAAGAATACCGCTGTGTGCCGCTTGGAACTTCAAGACCCCCATCATCTCGTCCGTGTATTCTACCATGTCATCCCAGAATTCATTGGTCTCGTTCCACTCAGCCTTATCCTCATCGGTTCCATCTTCAGGATAGGGATTTACTTCCTCGAAATCTTCAGGCATTAACCTGTCAACAAATATTGGAGTCAGTAGTCCAGAAGCTACACTGAGAAGCATGAAAATTGATATCAGTGCCATGAAGATGGCCAGTCCCTTAAGCCACCAAGGCGAAACCCCCTCGGAGACATATGGGGCCTCGAAAGAAGAATTCATGCTTATCGCATGAGGACTAAGGATTAGACTGTCTCTATTCCAATTTTCCGCCCACATCCAGTATAATCTCTCTATTTACGAATCGTTGAAGTACGACCTCCATAGGCCATACCTAATGGCGCAAGACGGCATACCGGAAGCTCTGACCTTCGACGATGTCCTCCTAATGCCTGCCGAATCTGCTGTACTCCCGGCGGAAGTCGATATCTCCTCTAGACTTACAGACTCAATCAGACTCAACATTCCTCTGATTTCGGCAGCGATGGATACCGTCACTGAGAGTGACATGGCGATTTCCATGGCTCAGGCTGGTGGGATTGGAGTAATCCATCGAAACATGAGCACAGAGGCCCAAGCGGCTGAGGTATACCGTGTCAAGCGATTTGAGTCTGGTCTAGTACTAGACCCGGTCACTGTTTCACCTGACAGTTCAATCGGCGAGTTGCGCCGAATTAAATCCCAGAATGGATTCTCAGGCTTCCCAGTAGTGGACGATTCGGGAATATTAGTTGGAATAATCACCAATCGTGATATCAGGTTCGTTTCCGACGATTCTGAGAAAGTCTCTACGATGATGACCACAGATGTTGTCACAGTCCCCGAAGGAGTAGATCCCGAGGAAGCCAAGCGACTCCTCCACAAGCACCGCATTGAGAAATTAGTGGTAGTTGATGACGACGGCGGCTGCGCAGGGATGATGACAGTGCGAGATATCCAGCGGAGTCGCGACAATCCTGACTCCTGTAAGGACAGACAGGGCCGACTAAGAGTCGCGGCTGCCACCGGAACCGGCGACAAGGGAGTCGAGAGGGCATTAGCTCTGTTTGAGGCCGGGGCAGATGCGGTTGTGGTAGATACAGCCCACGGACACTCGCATGGAGTGATTGACACTGTGAAGGAGATTCGCAGCCTAACTCCCGACAAGGCGCAGATTGTAGCTGGCAACATTGCAACAGGCGCGGCTGCTGACATGCTGATTGACGCCGGGGCTAACGCGGTCAAAGTCGGTATAGGACCAGGGTCGATATGCACCACTAGAATTGTCTCAGGTGTTGGGGTCCCACAACTCACAGCAGTTTTGGGAGTAGTATCCGAGTGCGGCAAGAATGACATCCCTGTAATTGCCGATGGCGGAATCAAGTACAGTGGAGATATCGCAAAAGCGATTGCTGCGGGAGCCGACTGTGTGATGGCCGGCTCCGTTCTAGCAGGAACAGATGAGTCTCCTGGAGAGACCATTCTCTACCAAGGCCGCTCGTACAAGGTCTACAGAGGAATGGGCTCGGTAGGGGCAATGAGCGAAGGAGCGCATGACAGATACTTCCAGTCAGAGCAGGGAGACACCCGCAAGTATGTTCCAGAGGGGATTGAAGGCAGGGTGCCTGCGAGAGGACCAGTTGACAATGTGATTTACCAGATGGTAGGTGGCCTACGCTCGTCGATGGGATACACAGGAAACGGCTCCATCGCCCAGATGAAGTCTAACTGTAGTTTCGTGCGAATCACCAACGCAGGACTCTCAGAGAGTCATGTCCACGATGTCGAGATTACCCGTGAAGCCCCGAACTACCGAAGGTGAGGACTTGGAGAATATCGTTCTAGGCGGGGGCTGCTTTTGGTGCGTCGAGGGCGCCCTGAAGGGCCTGCGAGGGGTGAGCGAGGTTATTCCAGGCTACTCGGGTGGCCATGTCGAGAATCCGACCTATGAGCAAGTATGCAGCAAGAGCACTGGACATGCAGAGGTTGTCAGAGCCACATTCGATTCCGAGAAGATATCCACGGCCACCCTACTCGAAGTTTTCTTCACCTGTCACGACCCGACTCAACTGAACCGTCAGGGCAACGACATCGGACCTCAGTATCGGAGCGCTGCGTTCTATTCTGATGATGATCAGAAGTCGTACATCGAGGACGCTATCGCCGACGCATCCAATCTCTACGACGCTCCTATTGTTACTGAAGTAAGTCCACTAGTCAACTTCTTTGTTGCCGAAGATTACCACCATGATTACTTCGCGAACAACCCTGGAAATCCCTACTGTAGGATGGTGGTGGCTCCGAAAATCGCTAAGACTAGAGCCAAGCACGCATCTCTGTATGACTGAGACGGCGGACCTCAACCCAGAGCCTTGGGCAGTTCATCTTCTGGGCCTCGTGAACCCAATGATAGTAATTGCAGGCAACCTTCTGGGAGGGGCTTATACTGCAATGGGAGTAATCTTTGTTTGGGGTGTCGGCCCAATCCTTGACATCGTTATGGGCGATTCCAAGCAACCTCGTCCACCGAGAGAGTCAGGCCTACCGTTCGAGACTCTTCTTTGGGTACACGGCATAGTCCATTTCATTGTACTAGCCACCTTCTTTAGATTCGCTTATCTAGAGGCATCAGTATCTATTTGGCTAGTTGCTGCAGGGCTATCTACAGGCCTTTCTTCTGCCGCCTCAGCGATTGTCACAGCCCATGAATTAGGACACAAGAAGCCGAAGAGCCCTGGATGGAGACTTGCTAGAATGCTGTTGTTCAGCATCCATTACCCTCATTTCACCACAGAACACAATCACAACCACCACAAGTGGGTAGCAACCGAGAATGACCCAGCTAGCGCTACCGAGGAAGAAGGACTGTGGGCGTTCTGGATCAAAACCATCCCCGGCCAGTTCTCCTCTTCAGTCAGAATCCATAACAAGAAGGGCCGAACTGGAATTAGAAACCCATCGTATCAGGGGCTTGTAATTCAGGTCGCAGCGCTAGGACTCTTGCTAGTTCTGCCCCAGGGTCAGATCATGGTAGTTGGTTGGCTGATTGTTTCAACCATCGCCATTCTAACTCTAGAGTATGTGAACTACATCCGCCATTGGGGACTCAGGAGAGAACTCAACGAGCGCCAGACAGAGATGGAGGCATGGAATACTGAGGCGCGATGGTCGCGATGGTCTCTTCTCGAGTTGACCCGCCACTCGGATCACCACCTCAGGGCAAGTGTCCCCTTCTGGCAACTTCGTCCCCATCCAGAGGCGCCCGAACTACCTGCTGGATACTATGCCTGCTGGTGGCCATGTCTTGTTCCTCCAATATGGAAGCGCTGGGTCGGTAAGCGAATTCCTAGGAACGCCGTCTGAGCCTACTCAGTCAGGGTAATCTTCAACTGTGCTTCTAAGCCGAGCGCTTGCATGGTTCCGGATTCGGTTGAAGCAACCGCAGTCTCAACCACCTCTGCTCTAATCCACACAGGTCTCCTGAGTGTGGGCCTCAGCAATCTATTCTGGAAGGGTAGCGAGTTGAAGTCAGACAATCCCGAAACTCTGTTGTTAGTTGCATTGGCTCTATTCTGCATCGCTATCCCTTTCCAGGGACTGTACATCCTCCTGAGTAGGATGATTAGAGAATACACCAGTTCTGTGATGGTACCATCTTCAGTACTGGTCCTTGCATCACGCTGCGAGTTTGTCAGTTATGCATGCGGGATTACTGGATTTTGCCTCATGCTGGTGAGAACCTCGGGCACATTGGCTGCAACTTTGATTGGCTCAACCATGTTGGTCATAATTATGGCAAGATCGGCACTTTCAGCACCAACGAGATAAATCACCAAATTAGGTGGTTCTATCTTTTCCTACCGGTGATTTTTTTATCCTCTCTTTCTTCGGAAGAATGAATCCAATGAGAAGACAAAGAGACTTCCCAGTCACCTTATACAGGATTCTACTGTATCTTTCTAGAATGCGTTCAAAGGATAAAAACACCAAACGACTAATCCGCATTGAGAGGGCCACCGGAGTGGATCGAAAAGAGCTTAAAAAAATACTGAATTCGTTAGTTGAAGCAGAATTAGTGGACATTATCGACTCTGGTGAAGTCGGCAGAGGGGGGCATCCCAGAGTACATTGGGAGATTACAGAAGCTGGTAAGGTTTGGAGATCTGACATAGGAAGATTCATCCAGTTAGGGCAGAAAATGGGAGAGTATCCAAGATCGTTCTTTTTCCTACCTTCTGATGAACTTTGATTTAGGTGGTTCAGTTACCACCTAAATTAACCCTCCTTACATTATATCAGTATCCCCCTTCGGATTATTCATGACCGGACCAAAACCTGTCGATAAGGCTGCAAAGGGACTCAATGCCCTAGTTGATGAATTTACATCAGCTGTCAAAGAATTGGTGAATGCAGGCGAGGAAACTGCCGTCCACTTGGCTGTGGGAGGGGGACGTGCGATCAGCGCGATAATTGATGCAACTGGTGAAGTCACCAAAGTCACCGTAGA
>PAYF01000021.1 GCA_002714745.1 Methanobacteriota archaeon
TCAACTCGACATCTCGACGACGTGAGAGTATATCATACATCATCGAAAGGAGTACTGCCGAATCCTTTCCACCAGATACGGCGACTAGGACGCGGTATGGAGTGCCGTCTTCATGCCTAGCATCCTTGGGTAGTATGAGCTGCTGTCTGAGCTCCTTGGATGTCCTTTTCCTAATGGAAGAAGCGAGATGCTTGCCGCAAAGATGCTGGCCGCTGTACTCCTGATGCACCACTGAGGGGTAGTCGCAAAGACTGCAGGGCTCCACGGAGATTGCAGGTGGCATGCTGTTCGCTATGAGTAATCGAGTTTCAAACCACCGAACCGAGGAATTGCAATATTGCGGTGGATTGATGGCCTATATGTTCGTGTTGAGACCATGGAAGACGGTTTGCCTCTACCAGGGCACCCAGTAGAGAAAGCTGCACGGAATTCATCTATGCTAGAGCGCGTGTTGTTCGTAATCTCAGCATTCGCTGTCTATTCATACTTCGATTTGCTAGACTTTCTGCCCTTCTCGGCCGGGCTGGTGGTTGCTATTCTGGCAGTTCCATTGCTGGCAGAGGTAATGGTAAGAATCGCCGCTAGGATTGGGCTGTTCCCCTAATCACTGCGTAGCCTGCTCNTCCCTGTCTCGATGATTCCAGTGAGGCGTTGCCATGGTAGGACGAAGCGCATTCCAGCGACCNCAAGCANGAACAGCCCGGCTGAAATCACCTTACCATAGGTCAGTTGCAATTCTAGAGACTCGCGGACTTGGCCTGACCACTGCGATCCTTCCAAGAGTCCGACTAGAGAAATTAGGAAGTCATCGAACTCTATTGCGATGGCGGTGGTCAACATAACCACGCCTGTTATTGTGGTNATATGGACNAGGTGCGAGTTGACGACGTTGTTGAACTGGTTGACGTACTCGGGATTCCTCTTAGCGTCCTCTGGCAGCATGGCAGCATACTCAAGGTGACTGATTACTGCAAGACCAGCCTCCATGAAGACGATGATTAGTATGGCGATGGAAATAAGTGTAAGCGAGAGTGGTGAGAACAGTCCTCCGTAGAGAGTTGCATCACCAATTTGGGCAGGTAGAGGTTGGAGTCCAACATCGACTGCTTCAGTAATGCCCTCAAAGGTCAGTAGTGCGTGGATTCCAACAACCATCAGGAAGTATCCCACAGCCCATGTGATCATCCGCTTAGAAAGGCCCCAGATTCCCATCAGACCGGCTAGTATCGGAGCGAATACAATGCCGAGGAAGACCATTTCAAAGACGAACATGAACGGGTCCCAGAGCTTTCCGATGTGGTTCAGATTGGGGTTATCATTACCGAAAGGCAGATGCGGCCCGGCCACTACCACCTGATAGATCCAGGATAGAAGGAAAGGCAGAATCATCCAAGCCACGAACCCCCATGAGATAATTCGGTTAATCCAGAGTTGGATTCTCTCAGGNCNATGCAGGATGTANACCCANAGGGCAGTGATTNCCATNCAGAGCAACACGGGTGCTACGAACGTCGCATCTCCTGACAGTTCGTTGCCCGACATGTCAACCAAGCCGTGTAGGAAATCCGGCAGAAACANNTCGACTGTNTCNGAGTCNCTCCANTACCTAACTCCTCGAGTATGTTCGTAGGCGGGGCACCAATAGGTCGAATCAACNCCTCCTGAGTCTTCGATAAACTGTTCCGTGCATGACCCGAAAACAGAGTTCATCCTCCTCATTATCATGAGTAGGGAGGCTGTGGAAATCAGTTGTAGTACGAGTATCTGCCAGCGCCTGCGCAACTTGGGAATNTGNAGNGTCTTNGACTCGGGCACTGATTCCATCGCCATTTCATTCACCTCTAAACTGANCTAACCTGCAACAATGCTTGCGANAGTTCTACATCCGGCATCCANTCAATCACCTTGGCACCGTANCCNGAAATCGCTGTGAGCCTNTTCTGTCTCTCAAGNTTGAGAACCTCGTAGGACATCCTCGGGATGCGNCTCACCAGACGTTCGAGNTCTATGCTGCTCGGAGACAGTACGATGACCTCGTGNCCCTTGCCTGCGAGATTTCTGATTGCTGGNAGGGTCGTGCCGTCACCTTCGAGACTGCTGATNANGAACACGGGNGAGCCGCGGCTCATTCTAGGTGACATCGCGTTGGTAACCGCTTGCAGCGGCATCGAGCCTTTTGCCTCGACGGCTGCCAATCGGCTGAGAATNTTGTAGCCCTGTTTATCNCCGGTCTCGGCAGGAAGGAAATCCATCTTGTCGCCATATGTTACCAGAGCAACAGAGTCTCTGCGTCTGATGAAGTAATTNGAGACNGAAGCTGCGGCTACNGTNCCCATCTCNANGGGGTTCTTNAGNACGGTNCCGATTCTGGATACATCCCTTGTGTCAAGGAAGATGAATACGTCAGTTACTGCATCTCTAGTCTTCTCATTGACCATCAAATCGCCAGTTTTGGCAAATGCCTTCCAGTTGATCGAGCGGAAGGCATCACCGGGCAGATACTCTCGCAGTGAGTAGAATTCCATTCCCTGACCGGGAGTCTTCAGAGTGGTAGCACCGGTGTACATCTTTGGCACATCTGAGCGCAGCAGAGCCTCTTCAATCTCCCTTACCTGTGGGAACACCGTGACGTCGGTTCTGTCTTCTATCTGCGACTCGTTCACAAACAGATTGAATGCGTTCCTGTACCTGACCGATACTGGGCCCAGTGTGTAGTGTCCACGTAGGGGGCAGCGCACTCTGTATCTCAATCTGGCAGTCTGACCTGGACCGAGATTCATCCTCATTTGATTGATACCCTTACGCATTTTCATCTCATGCGGGACATTGTCGAATAGTTCCAGTTGCTGTGTCCTGCGGTAGGATGTATTGGAGATAGTGAGTTCCACAACTACATCATCGCCCTTGTAAACATTGACAGCATTGGCCGGTGTACCGTTAATGGTACGACTAATTTCAAGCTCGGAGTGGCCGGATACCCAGCCGTTGATTGCTAGGAATGAGATGAAGGTTAGACCAACAATCATCAGTTGGAAGTTGGAAATCATCATCCCGATTAGAATCAGACTAATCCCGCTAGTTACCATCAACGATGCCTTTCTTGTCCACATGTCTAGGCCTCCGCCTCGGATTCAGTTCGGCCCCATTCCTTGATTCTCTTGATTATGCCCACCAGTTCGTCTGGTTTGTATCGTCTGTCCTCAAACAAGAAGTTGACTAGAATCGGATCTTCGACCATGCCCTGTAACTCTGATGCAGGCATGGCATCGAACTCCTCGCGTGACAGAGTATTGAGATTGCGTATCCGGGATAGCAGGACCTGCCTAATCTTCTCCGGTCTCTGGTAGTACTCGTATCTCCTAGCGTCACCAAATCCGTAGTAGATGATTCGGAAGACGTGNCGCCAGTCCTGTGGATCGTCCTTCCTAATTAGAACGGCCTCGAGGACGATAAACAAAGTCAGGAAGAGCAGGAGCATAGCCATCCAATCGTTGGTGAAGTAAATCAGCAGATAGTACAGCAGATTGTAGGTGTCGCCGAACAGAGTTGGTTGCTGGTGTCTGCTCTCATCGAATATGACAATAGCATTGGAGCTCGCCTTGGTCGAGTTCGGGTCGACCAGCAGAGCCTCGGCAATGATGTCGAGGGCCCACTTGCGGTTGTCATTCTCTGGAATTGAGATTGACTGAGTAGAGCCGCCTCCAGCAGCGAAGTTACCTAGGGAACTAGGATTGTAGAGTGAGTTAATCAAAATCGAACCGTCAGCAACGAAATGCACCCTGCCACCATTAGCGTCTATGCAGAGTCTGTCCTCACAGTGCCTGACGTAGACAGCGAACGGTCCCTGTTCGTCTCCTTCTATTCCCAGTGACTCAAAGCCAACGGTGAGGTTTCCATCGTCATTGGTGTCCAGATAGGAATCCAAGGTCGATTTGCCGATTGCGTATCGGTTCTCGACCGGATTGTAAGACGTCGCCTTCTCGAAAGCCGATGGCGAGTTGGTTAGGAGTTTGTAACCCTCAGAGAAGTCCCAGCCGTCCACCGAGTACCTGTGCGCGCACAGACCAGCGTCCGACTCTGTGACGAACGAGGAGATTGCAGGATTGAGTGGCTCGGGGTCGAGTATATCGATCACACCATCTTCATCGAGATCCTTGAGACAAGGATGTATTGTTGATAGGGAGCCTGAGTTAGTTGTGAAATTGAAAGCTGAGCCTGTGTTTATCCAAATGTAGTCGGCACCAAGCTCTGCTGCGTATGAGCCCTCGTCGTACAGCCTATGGCCCGAATACTGCAGACCGAATTGATCGGCAAGATTGCTGGAATATCCGAAGTCGTCCATCAGCAGTACAGTTCCGCCCCTCTGAACAAAGGACTCTATGGCCAGTATCTCAGAGGTAGTGTATCCGTCACCCTCGGAGAATTCTATGACGTTCTCATCTCCGGTGAATCTAGGCAGAGAAATAGTGTCTCTCTCGACACCTGAGATGACAAACACCGCCTCCTCGGGGTGGTCTATCTCACTCAGNAGCAGTGGGCTGGAAACCANTGCTGTAGTTTCAATTCCCATAGCNCTGATATCCGACCTGAANGTTCCCNAGATCGTTCCAATCATCNCCGTAGGCAGACTGGTGAGTNTGGCCNGGAANNACATAAGTCATCGCGATGGTTGAGACCAGAATNAGTAGCAGAGCCCAGAACGAGAACACCAATGCTCCACGCCTAGCGCGGCGACTCTTGATGAAAGTCGAGAAACTCTGCGATTCCGACATACTGGGAGCCTCCGTTCCGTAGGAACGGTCAACGAGCCCAAACTTCGTCTTAAGACCATTATGCGGCCATGAACGGGGGCTGCATCAGATGTCAGCGAGCCAATTGGATGCTGGAACCAACTCCGGACACTTCTTCGACAGGGACAGAGATTAGGCCATCTACCGTTGGCCAGGGGAGAAGAGTCGGGTCAATGTCCGGCTCGATGGTGACCATCAGAGATACGATTACACCGGAATCTGAATCCAATCTGAAGTCGGCCAAGTTACCCAACTTGTCCCCTGACTCGTCGATAACGTCCATCCCGAGAATTTCTCGGCCGAATGTCGTAGGCATAGATCTCACACCGATTCAATACCCGAGAGGCCATCCGGGCTTCTGCGAACCGACTCCAAGCCGCTCACTAGCATGGACTCCATGCGATCATAGTACTGCATCATCTCATCGGTAACTGTTGGCCTTACACGCTCGATTGCCTGCTCGAAGTGTTTCTTGGACACGGTCTTTCGGTTGGCNCTCATTGCGATTAATGCGGCTTCTCTGCATACTGCTTCGATGTCCGCCCCAGTGTAATTAGACAACTTTGATGGGAGGTCAGAGAGTTTGAACTTACCAAGCGGCATGCTCTCTGTGTGAATCTTAAGAATCTCATGAATTGACTTCGTGTCTGGTGGTGGGATATGCAGAACTCGCTCGAAGCGACCGCTTCTCAAAAGNGCGGGGTCAATCATCTCGGGCCTGTTGGTNGCAGCGACCACAATCACNCCCTCCATACTCTCAACTCCGTCCATGCTACTCAGCAACTGGTTGACGACACGGTTCATCACGTCAGAGCCAGCNCCATCACNCGNCCTTCGCATTCCTGCTATGCTCTCAAACTCGTCTAAGAAGACAATTGAGGGGCTAGATTGCTTGGCCTTCTTGAAGACTTCGCGCACTGCCTTCTCAGACTCTCCTACCCACTTAGAAATGAGCTCTGGTCCCTTGATTGTGATGAAATTAGCCTTGGCTTCATTAGCTATCGCCTTGGCAATCAGGGTCTTACCGGTTCCGGGTGCTCCGAACAGGACTATGCCACGGGGCGGTTTAATTCCAAAGTGTTCGAACACTTCGGCTTTGGTCAAAGGCCACTCGATGCTCTCCTTGAGTCTCTCCTTGACCTCATCCAAGCCACCGACTTCGTCCCATGATACTTCGGGAACCTCAAGGTAAATCTCGCGCAGGGCACTTGGCTCGATTTCCTTTATTGCCTGTCTGAAGTCAGACATCCTGACTTCCATCTTCTCCAGTACTTCTGGAGGGATCTGCTCCTCATCGAGATCTATCTCTGGCAAGTATCTGCGCAGTGCCTTCATCGCAGATTCTCTGACTAATGCCGAGATGTCGGCACCTACGAAGCCGTAAGAGTTGTCTAGCAGCCAATCCATATCGAAGTCGTCGCTGATTGGCATACCACGAGTGTGGATGTCAATGATCTCCTTGCGGCCATTCTTGTCCGGGACACCGATCTCAAGCTCTCTGTCGAAGCGGCCCGGCCGGCGTAGGGCAGGGTCAATGGCATCTCTGCGATTAGTGGCTCCGATTACGACAACATTGTCGCGGCCCTGCATACCGTCTAGGAGAGTTAGCAGTTGAGCCACGACTCTGCGCTCAACCTCGCCGGTCACGTCCTCTCTTTTCGGCGCGATGCTGTCGAGTTCATCGATGAAGATGATGGCAGGAATATTGGCTGCTGCCTCGTCAAAGATTTCTCTGAGTTGCTTCTCACTCTCGCCGTAGTACTTGGAGATGATTTCTGGGCCATTGATCGAAGTGAAGTGAGCATTTGTCTCGGAGGCCACGGCCTTTGCAATCAGGGTCTTTCCTGTACCCGGTGGTCCGTGCAGCAGGACGCCCCTCGGTGGATCGATTCCCAAGCGTCTGAACAGGATAGGATGCTTGAGAGGGAGTTCTATCATCTCCCTGACCTTCTGGAGTTGTTCTCCGATGCCTCCGATGTCCTCATAGGAAATCGTCTGGACTTGGCCAGACTCTTCCTCGTCGACTGCCTCCTCCTTGATTACAATCTCAGTATCCGGCAGAACCTGGACTATACCCTTAGGACTGGTGGATACAATTGCGAAAGGAAGAGCCTCTGCGAACAGGGTCATACCGGGGATGAAAATACGGTCTCCTGCGACTACAGGACGCTTATTCAGACCGCGTCGCGCGAAGCCTTCGATTCCGGGTCCGAACCTGACCTTCTGCTGTTTGGCCATGACCGGGCTGAGAACGAGTCTCTGACAAGGCTGGGTCTCGACCTTTGAGATTGTGACACGGTCGCCGAGACTGACTCCGGCGTTCTTGCGGATGATGCCGTCTATACGGATTACTCCTAGGTTGGCATCCTCGGGTCTGCAGCGCCAGACGATAGCGGCTGTTCGCTGCTCTCCGGAGATTTCGACGATATCTCCTGGCTTGAGGTTTAGTTCGTTGTCGAATGGTACGCGAGCGCGGCCGTGACCTACGTCGCTTGGTATGGCTTTGGCAACCCTCAGCGTGAGTGATTCATTTGCTTCATCGGACACTTCTACGCCCCCTAACAGATACTCTTGTGCTCTCAGGCTAGTTAAACCTACCAATCTAGAGGTGTCCCGGAGGTTGAAACGGTTATCGGAACAATGAGGGCGGATGAGTAGGATTCATTGCTTGATGGCTATTCGCCGGGCCATGACCCACGTTCTAGAGACCGGCTTCGAATACATGGAAGCAAATAACCCGAATGGATCGCCTAAGGTTCGCGGATACAACATCATCAACGGTAATCTGACTCTAGCCAGTGATGGTGCGACCTATGACAGTACCACCCCTGCTTGGCTGGACGATTGTCTCGGCGAGTTCCCACTGTCAACCAAATCTGATGTTCACGATGCTCTTGCGGCAGCCCGTGCATCCTTTCCTAGTTGGGCGGCCACCCCAGCCCCAACTCGTGGCCAAGTAATCGGTAACATGGGTCGATTGCTGATGGAGCGTAAGGACGATCTTGTGCGCCTACAGGCTCGGGAGATAGGTAAGACACTGAAGGAGTGCGGCGGAGAGATTCAGGAAGCGATTGATACCTGCTTGTTCTTCCAATCCGAGGGTCGTCGTCTGTACGGTCAGACCGTCAACTCGGAACTTCCTGACAAGGAGCTTTTCACCTACCGCAGGCCACTAGGAGTTTGTGGCATCATCAATGCCTGCAACTTCCCCTCAGCGGTTCCCTTCTGGAAGATGATTCCAGCGATAATGTGCGGCAACACCTGCGTATGGAAGTCTCCTCAGGACTCTCCTTTGCTCTCATTCGCTCTGGCCCGTGTCATGCATGAAGCCGGCCTCCCTGACGGTGTCATCAACCTCATCCACGGTAAGGGCAGTGGAGCGGGGCAGGACCTAGTCGACTCTGCTGACCTCGGGATGGTTGACAAGATCTCATTCACGGGCAGCACTCCAGTTGGAAAGATGATTGGTGAGACCTGTGGGCGCAACTTAGTCAGCGCGTCACTAGAATTGGGCGGAAAAAACCCGCTAGTCATCATGCCTTCAGCCAACATGGAAAACGCTGTTGAAGGAGCTTACTGGGCCGGTTTCGGAACAGCCGGGCAGCGTTGCACCAGCCTAGGGAACCTGATTATCCACGAGGACGTTTACAACGAGTTCGTAGAGCGTTTCATGGAGAAAGTGAAGTCGACAGTGATAGGTGACTCGATGCGTCACGACGGAGTTCTATACGGCTCGATGCTGTCGGAGAAGTACGCGGTTGACTTCCTCAAGGGCATCGAGATGTGTGAAGCCAGCGGTGCAACGAAGATATGGGGCGAGGGTCGAATAACCAATGACAACAAGCCCGAAAAATTCCATGGTGACGCCAGCGAAGGTGTCTACATGTGGCCGCATGTCTACGTCGATGTAACCGAGGACATGGAGTGCTTCCACGAAGAGATTTTCGGGCCTGTCGTAACAATCGTCAAGGCACGTGACTTCGACCACGCACTCCATCTAGCCAACGCTTCTCCATACGGCCTCTCGTCGGCAATCTACACTAATGATCGCCTCGAGGCTTACCGCTACAAGACGGGCATTAAGGCTGGAATGACCGGAATCAACAACTCGACTACTGGGGCCGAGGCTCACCTTCCATTTGGCGGCGTCAAGGGCAGTGGAAACGGAACCCGCGAATCTGGCATCTGGGTCATAGAGGCTTACTCTTACTGGCATGCAGTCAACGACGAGCTCTCAGGCAAGCTCCAGCTGGCCCAAATGGACGTCGATGAGATTGAGATGGAAGAGGCTGAAGCCGACTACGCTGGACTGGCTTAGATNAGTNTCTCACCACACTCCGGACAAGGCAGTCCGGGTAGCCAAGCTCCGGGCATGTGGCCGCAGTTAACGCAAATCGAGGATTCAATATCTCCATCCATGAATCCGGATGGAGGAAGTATNCCTTCAACATTGTNAGAACCTTGAGTCCCAAGGGGACTCATGCAATCCCTTATGGGGCTAGGNCCGTGCCGTTGGGCATCGGGGATGCGGATGACTGAGGGCATCAAACTCCCGCTCCCGATGAAGAAGGGATTTGGCGCTACCGATAGAGTAGACGCNTGGTGGAAGGGNCCCACCGCTATGGTTGCATATCTTGGCTTCATGATTGTCTATGCNACATGGCGTGGGATGATGGAGTCNGACTTCTGGTACTTCGAGGAATTCGGCAGGAGTGCAGGTNANCAGACCATGGCGATTGAGAGCCAAGGCAGCCACGTCCTGAGTCCTCTATTCAGCCCGCTGATTATACCAGGAAAGGGTGCAATGGGGTCACTTGTTCCGATGTGGCTGGCTTGGATGTCGCCAGCGATGTTCATCCTGATTTTTCCCGCAGGCTTCCGTGCCACTTGCTACTACTACCGCAAGGCGTACTACCGGGCCTTCATGCAACAACCAACCGGATGCGCTGTCTCCAAACCGTGGGACGAGTACAGTGGAGAAACCGGATTACTAGTCGTACANAACCTTCANCGATACTTCATGTATGTCATGCTAATCTATCTGCCAATACTGTCATGGGACTTCTGGCTCTCTGTGAACTTTCACGATNCTTCGGGGGCTCATCATTACGGAGTCAGTTTCGGTTCAATCTGTCTACTAGTCAATGTGCTCATGTTGGCTGGCTACACGTTCGGATGCCACGCATTCCGACATGTAATCGGAGGAGGATCAAACGACTGGACAGGAGATACTATGGGCAGAATCAAGTATAGGCTATGGAAACTCTCCACAGGGCTAAATGAACAGCACAAAGAATGGGCACTGTACAGCCTTTTCTGGGTGATGTTCACTGACTTCTATATCTACGCCTGCACCGACCCTATGTTCGGGTGGACCGACCTTATCCTGTGGGGTGGTCTGTGATGGAGGAAGTAATCANCCACGAGCACGATGTGGTCGTGATTGGGGCTGGTGGAGCCGGACTGAGGGCTGCTATCGAGGCCAGCGCTGCTGGAGTCAGTGTGGCCATGATCTGCAAGTCNATGCTAGGTAAGGCACACACAGTGATGGCTGAGGGCGGTGCGGCGGCCGCTCTAGCGAACAAGGACCATCGCGACTCATGGCAAACTCACTTCCGTGATACGCTGAAGGGAGGTAAGTACCTAGGCGATTGGAGGATGGCTCAAATCCACGCTCAAGAATCTCCAGATAGGATTCGAGAGTTGGAGCAGTGGGGGGCTGTGTTTGACCGTACGCCGGAGGGTCTGACAAGCCAGCGCAACTTCGGCGGCCATACTTACCCCAGACTTGCTCATATCGGAGATGCGACTGGTCTCGAGTTGATTCGNACGCTGCAGCAGAANGGCATCCACATGGGNATGGATGTGTTCATGGANTTCACCGTCAGAAGACTGTTCATCACNGATGGTCGCATCTCTGGGTGCTTCGCATACGACCGTAACGACGGTGCGTTGCACGTTTTTAAGGCCAAATCGATAGTTCTGGCTACCGGTGGAATNACCCGCTGCTGGGAGGTCTGCTCAGGCTCATGGGAATACACAGGTGAAGGTCACGCTNTGGCCTACTGGGCTGGAGCAGAGATGGGCGACATGGAGTTCGTCCAGTTCCANCCAACCGGGATGATCTGGCCGCCTTCGGTCAAGGGNATTCTTGTCACCGAGGGTGTTCGCGGCGAGGGTGGAATGTTGACCAATTCTGAGGGTAANCGATTCATGTTCAACTACATTCCAGAGATGTATGCCGACGAATTCGCTGATACCGAAGAAGAATCTCAAGCCTGGGTCGAAGAGGTCATCGCCGGCAAGTTAGCTACCAAGCGCAGGCCGCCCGAATTACTCACTCGTGATGTCGTTGCTAAGGCCATAAACAGCGAGCGCGATGCTGGTCGCGCTTCTGAGCACGGAGGTGCTTACTTGGATATCTCATGGAGATCAGAGGAAGAGGTCAAGAAGAAGCTTCCAGGAATGTATCACCAGTTCAAGGAGCTCGCAGCCGTCGACATCACGAAGCAACCAATGGAAGTAGGGCCCACCGCACACTATGTCATGGGCGGAGTGAAGGTAGACCCTTTCTCTCAGGAGAGTACGGTCCCTGGGCTATTCGCAGCCGGAGAGGTCGCCACTGGACTGCACGGAGCAAATCGACTCGGCGGGAACTCTTTGTCGGACCTTCTCGTATTCGGCAGAATTGCTGGCGAGCAGGCTGCAGAATCCTCCAAGGAGATGGTTTATTTCGCTGGAATAGACCAGTCTGACATAGACGATGTGGTAGAGGAGACTCTCGCCCCCCTCAGACGCGAGGGTGGCGAGAATCCGGCTAAAGTTGTCAGCGACCTCAGAGAGATGATGCAGAACAAGGCTGGAATCATCCGAAATGGGGACTTGTTGCTAGAGGCCTTACAGGATCTCGATGGTTTCGAGCACAGGGCTGCTGAGGTTGCCCCCGGCGGAGGTCGCATCTACAATCCAGGATGGCATCAGGCTCTAGAATTGGGTGCCATGATAGACGTTAGCAGGATGTGTGCTCTAGCAGCATTCAGGAGAGAAGAAAGTCGAGGGGGACATACCAGAGACGACTTTCCAGACTCTGACTACACCTACTGGGGCAAGGTGAACAGTGTAATCAAGCAAGCTGATGACGGGTCAATGGACATAGACTATGTCTCCTATCCTCCGATTCCAGAAAATCTTGAGGCGTTGCTCGATGCCGATGACTTGGCCAAGGAGGGTAAAGCATGAGTGAAGAAGTGACATTTAGGGTCTTCAGGGGCGAGCCCGATGCCGACGGTGAGCCATTCGGGAGGATGGAGAATTACACCGTAGAACTGGATGAGGGTATGGTAGTTCTCGATGTCATCCATAGAATTCAGGCTGAGCATGCACCTGATCTCTCATGCCGCTGGAACTGCAAGGCGGGTAAGTGCGGCTCGTGCAGCGCTGAAGTCAATGGTAAGGCCAAACTGATGTGCATGACTAGGATGGAAGATGTTCTCAAAGAGACCCCCGAAGACAAACCGGTACTCGTCAAGCCTATGCAGGCTTTCCCACTCACTAAAGATCTAGTGACCGATACTAATTGGGCTTACGAGACTGATCGTAGAATCGCTCCGATTAACGGCCCTGATGAGCCTGATTGGGAGTTCAGCCAGCATGAGGCAGATAGAATCCAAGAGTTCAGGTCCTGTATCGAGTGTATGCTATGCGTGAATACATGTCACGTCCTGAGGGAGCACAAGAAGTTCGATGAGTTCGCAGGACCCCGTTTCTTCGTTCGCCTAGCTAACCTCGAGATGCACCCCCTAGATACAGAGAATAGGATTCCCGAAGTCAAGGATGATTTCGGAATAGGATACTGTAACATCACGAAGTGCTGCACGGAGGTATGTCCGGCTGGAATCAACATCACAGATAATGCAATCATTCCTCTCAAAGAGAGAGTAGTTACAGAGTATTACGACCCATTGGCTATGATAGCAAGGAAGCTGGGCAAGGGTCGAAAATAGCGTACGCTACGCTGTAGGGTGTTCTCGAACGCGAAACAAGAGCGGGAAAACGCCTAGAGGCGCTTTGTTCCGCTCTTGCTTACGTTGGCCTTCTTGATCTTGGCTGGTAGCCATGCAGGCCCATTCTTGGGCTTGTTCACCATCTCAGTCCAGCCCTTGAAGACGTGGACTTTGTTGGTCCCGCGCTCCCTGAGCTCTATGCTGGTGTGTCCACGCGTGGCTGCCTTGAGGGCCGCTCCGCGTGGCTGCTTGCTAACGAACACCTGCGTGGTGTCATTTCCGCCTTCCATCAGTACGAAGTATTTCTTTCCAGACATGTAGCAATTCCTCCGTCTCGTCGGCTTTCAAATGAGATAATGAAGTTATGGGATGAAATTCGCTATACTGCGCCCCAATTGGGGGGTTTTTCGAAATTCCGACTTCCCAATCACATCTCTGCGCAGGCTAGCGTTTTCGTGTTAGAAACTCCTGGAATAGCCCTGATTTGCTCCACAACACTACGTGCGATGTCCCCAATATCCTTACCTTCAACCTTGATTATCAGGTCGTAGTCGCCGAACAGTAGATTGGTATCGGACACACAATCGAGGGATGCGGCGGCATCGCAGACGCTCTTCTCATATCCGGGCTCGACATTTACTAGTACATAGCCCGAGGACATGTTCCTACCTACAGGGCACCTGCGAATCAAGGTTCCCCAATTCACTCAGTTCCTCGGCCTTCCCGATGAATAGATATCCGATGGCCCCCTCCTTCGAGGTCTATGGCAGATGTAGTCATCGTACGAGAGTGCACTCATGGACAGGTCAGAGTGCTGTTCGGAAACTTGACACAGGTCGAGGGGGATGTGATGGTCGTTCCTGCGAATAACCGACTCGCTGGGAGGGAAGGGCTGGATGAGCAGATGCATCAGGCCGCAGGTCCCGAACTGCGCGAGTTCTGTGCTGGAATCGCAAGAGAGCGCAGGAAGGAGAGTCTGCAGCCATGCGGAGTAGGAGAGGCAGTGACAACTCCTTCATTCAACCTACCAGCTGAGCATCTGGTTCATGTCGTCGGCCCGGATTGCAGAAGGCCTACTCAGGATAACTTCAGGAGAGAGTTGCTGAAGAAGTCGTACGACGCATTATTCGAAGAGCTTAGTGAGATAGAACCACGAACCACACTAGTCACTCCTCCTCTAGGAATGGATGTCTTCGCCTACCCTCACAGAGAGGGTGCAAGAATGACAATGGAAATCATACTAGAATGGATGGACGGAGAGGATGATCCGGGAGTCGACATGGTTCTGATTGTTACCAATGAGAACAACTTCCTGACCAACATGAAGACAGTATACAGAGAGAGTGAGGACAGGTTTCCCGGAGTCGACAAGACGAGAGAATACCGAAAGGGCAAGTTCCAGTAATCGCTCACCAATGTCCTCAAGAACCCTGAGAATGCGATAGTACCGTGAGCAGCGTATACGAACGCGAGCTTCGCGCCGTTCTAGCCGGAGAGATCAAGGGAGTCAGGGCGATTATCAAATCCTGCACTGAAGTAGAGAGAGCTAGAGCTATGCAAGTGGTTCAGAGACCTTTTCTAGTGGTCAGGGCACCTGGCAGTGGCTCTGAAGGTACAGGTGATTTACTCGCACTTCGGGGAGACATGTGCTTCCCGATTGAGGTCAAGTCATCGAAATCCCCGAAGCTGTATCTTTCTGGGCGAACCATGGACCAGTACGAAGCATTGCGCGTTACTGGTGAGAGATGCGGCCTTCTGCCACTCTACGCCTATCGCCTCAAGGGAGTCAGGGGAGATAGTTGGCGTATCATGCGCGTGGAAGTAGATTCTCTGACTGGTAAGCTCAGACATTTGTCAAGGAGCATTCCGAAACTCCCTCTGACAAAAAACGGTACTCCGCATCTGAACTGGGAAAGTGGCATGCCTCTGCATAGGTTCCTTGCACTCGTATGTCGCTCTGATGGGGCCCGCTCAATAGATGAAAGGTCGTCTTCACTTAGACTCAAGTCTATTCTTGAGTCTGCGAATTAGAGTCTCCTGGCATCTCGGACTCTATCCTTTCGAGCCTCTCGCTAAGTCGCTCTAGATTCTCCTTGACCCCCTCCATGGAAGCCTGCTCAAGGATTCTACGGATACTATCTCTCTCTCTTCTAAGTGAGTCAATCTTTCTGCTATCACTCTTAGATCGGTCACCAGCAGACTCGGACATGAATCGGGGACGAGGGTTGAGCTCATTTGCTTAGTGTATCTCAGACGCAGGTTGAATAGGGAAAATACCGCCCCTGAGTTATGGAACCGGGACAACGGAGTTACCTGTTGCCCCTGATTACATTGTCAATACTGTATCTGTTCGGAATGCCACTGTGGGCCCTGACAGCAGTCACATTATGGTATCTAGCCCTGCTATGGCTGGAAGATGTAGGGAAGCTCGATCAGTACGAGGTTTCGAGAGTGCTCGGAGTGGTTCTGATGGTCAGAACCAAGCAAGGACAGGGAGTTCTTGAGAGAGTCTCTAGGAATCGAGTATTTTGGAGAGGTTTTGGTGAGTTCTCAATTTGGCTGTGCCTACTAATCATGGTCGGTGTGGTTGCTCTGCTATTTGCCTCGGCCATAACCACTGCCATGTCTCCTCCTGAGGAATATCTGCCAGCCAGTGATCTCCTACTGATTCCTGGTGTGACTAGTTTCGTTCCATTCTGGTGGCCGGTCCTGGCCCTGATCTTCGCCCTCGTCATTCACGAGTATAGCCACGGCATCCAAGCTAGGGCGCATGGAATGCGCGTACGCAGTTTCGGGCTGCTATTGGCCGGACCCATTCCTATTGGGGCCTTTGCCGAACCGCAGCATCATGAGATGGTCAGAGCCCCATTGAGAGAAAGGATGCGCCTGTATGCTGCTGGCCCTTCGATTAACATCATCGCGACATATCTGGCTCTGTTGCTTCTCTCGGCTGCGGCAACCGGCCTGGTTGCAAGTTCTCCAGGTGTGTACGCCTCTGGAATCATTTCCGATGAGGGTGCAGAGGAAGGAGGTCTGCTTCCATACGAGATAATCACTCATATCGATGAAGTGCCCATTTCTGGATACTCTGACTTCTCGGATGAGATGTCAACACTGTCTGCTGGCGACTCAGCAGTATTTTCTGTGCTCTCACATCCAGACTCACAAGGAGAGAGGGTTCAGAGAGAAGTTGGAGTCACTCTGGGAGATCGCTACGATTACTACATCGGCTCGTGTGAAGGAGATTCTGCATGCATAGAAGAAACCCAGATGCTTTTGACAGAATTAGGGATACAACAGGGTGATGCGTTCCTCGGAGTGAGTGGGCTACGCTCGGCCTCGACCACTGTTGACATGTATTCCAGTATCGTATCGTCTGACCGGGGGTTGTTAGAGAACACACTCATCACCGGTCTGGCCCCTCTAGGGATGATTGGGGTCCCAATTGCCTACGATGGTCAGACAATGTTGCTCGAAGAGAGGGGGATGCTAGAGGCAGGAGATGGTGCCATCGCTTCTGCTCTGGGGACTGAGGGTATGCTGATGCTGTTTGATTTCCTATTCTGGATGGTCTGGATCAACTTCCTACTNGGCTTCGCGAATCTGATTCCGATGGTTCCCTTTGANGGAGGCCATATTGTCAAAGANGGNGTTCACTCGGTTCTATCTCGATTGNCCAAGGGATCGAATCCTCTGCAAATCGAATCAATAGCAGGNAGGATAAGCAGTATGAGTAGTTTCGTAATCCTATTCATCGTCATGCTGCCAATCATCCTGCCCAGACTGGTCGTCTAATCCGACTCGTCTTTCCTGCGCTCGGTAATTGCTTCCATCAGATATGGTGTTGCTATGATTGCCGCCACTACCATTCCAAGACTTCTCCAAGTTGAGTCAGTGACTTGCGAAGAGGTACCGGAGATTGCTAATTTGGCTGCTCCAAGCCAGGGAATCTCGTTTGCGGCTACTCCGGTAATCCATTCGTCCTTGACAGCGAGAACCGGGTTACCGTTCTCGTCCTTCAGTCCGTTGCCGCGGATGTAGGTCTCGCTGGCATCTGGATTGGTGGCCCTGAGCTGGTCGATATTGCATCCATTACTGTCTGGATTGTCTCCGGTGGTCAGGTATCCCTCGTGCGGCGGTTCCCAACTGTCTATCTTCAGATCGTAAGTACCACCATGGTAATAGCATTCGTAGTCAAGTGTCCATGTGATGCTGTCTACGTTAACCAGAGGAGTTCCTGGGACATCCCAACCACCTGATAAGTTTGCAACTGCCTTTAGGAGAGCCCTGTGGATTACAGGAGTATCTGAGCCTCCGTTCTTGCGGTAGATGATTACATCCCCTGCCATGCCATGGGACTCATAACCAAAGTTCTCATTTCCTTCCTCTGTAGCCTCTACATAGGTCACTATCTCGACTCTTTCTGGATTCATCACAAGAACCAAATCGCCTGGATCGATGGCTCCGACAGATCCTTCGTCTTCGTGCATCATCGATCCCGACTCTACTACAACTAGCGGAGGAAAAGATCCTGTTGCGACCCACATTGAACCTAACAGGATGGTCACTAGACCAATTGCAAACGTTACCTCCCTAGCGAGCACTGTCATCTATTCCTCCTCCTCGGAAGAAGAAGATCTCGGTCTAGAAGAAAATAACGTGGCAGCACAGACCAGAAGCAGTAGAATACTCACAGCGTCGTAATAGGGGGACGGTACGTGAATCGCCGAAAACTCGTATAGTGAAGTTGTAATATCCAATGTTTGATCCATCTCGCCGCTCGGCCCTCTGAACATTCCGAGCGCTGAGTTAGCTGCGAGAAACAGTGCGAATAGCGAAGACATGATGATGATTGCCTGATTGACCATTGGATTCCTGAGAGCGAGTAGTCCTGGCAGGGTTTGTGAGAGGAGAGAATCAGTAGTGTTCCACCAAGTGTTGTCATCGGCTGGAAGTGAGTTAGCTTCCTCACCTGTAGCAGCGAAGTGTGGGCGCATTGGTGTAATCGCATCGACTCTGTATTTCTTGCCGATGTTGATATTGTGAACCTGATAAAGCCCCATGAGACGAGCCTGATACCTAGTTCCGAGCATATCGGCTGCATCCTCGGCCTCCTTTCTGCGACGCAAGACCTCTGGCCTAGAGTCGATTAGGAGGATATTTTCCAGAATCTGCTTCTGGCCCCAGTAGACAAAAAATTCTGGAGCGGTATAGAAAGCGACGACTAGGCCTCCAACGAATGCCAACCAGCTCCAGGGAACGAGATGCTGCAAATCGGGGTCGCTGTAGCCTCCTAACATGAAGAGAAATAGGAATCCCCAGATTAGGGAAGCGACAGAGAGAATAGTGGAATACGTGATTATAGCAAAGTGTCGATCGGTCTGACTCTGCCACCAACGGCCGATGAATCCCTGCTTGGAGGTGCCTCTGCTCGCCATTTATCTCTGCCCGGCGTCATGCTCTCCCGATTAGTGCCTTCCGACGAGTAGTTCATGCCGAAGTCAGCTATTTTGCAAGCACAATATCTACTCCGATTGATTCATGTGCTTAGCCCGAAGTGACTGATTATATGCGAGAATGGGTCTCTGCTTTGCTCGTCTGTGCGCTTCTGGTCGCAGGTTGCACATCTCCTCCACCACCAGATATGGATGGTGACGGAATCACTGATTCCGAGGATGCTGATTTGGATGGTGACGGATACAACAACACAGTCGAGCTCGACTGTATGAGTGATGCTTGGAACTCGACTTCGATTCCGCCAGATGCCGATGCTGATGGTCAGTGCGATGCCCTTGACCCGGATATCGACGGTGACGGTTTACCCAACGAGTGGGAAGAAGAAAGAGGATTTGATCCTCAAGACCCTGAAAGTATGATGATATGCCATGGAGAGACGATTTATTGCTTGAGGACATATGATGACTTCACATTCCCAGAGACACACAACGCGTATTCAACAGTCGAGGAACAGTTCCTAATTGGAGTTAATCACTACACCGGGTTACAATGGCAGTGGGACGGTGGCATCAGGGCATTCATGGTCGATTCCCATCATCGTAGTTACGAGAATACCAGCGCAGAGGATGTGAGATTCTGCCACGGGACTGGGCAGTTCTTCCATCCTTGCCAGTTCGGTGAGTCCAATGCCTTCGAGTGGATTAGTCTGCTTGGCTCACTGATGGACAACAGTAGTGGTGATGTAGTGACACTGCTGATTGAGAATTATGTTCCAGCTGAACATCTTGAATTCCTGTTCAAGGAGACAGAGATGTACGAGAGAATCTACACACATACCCTCGGTGAACCGTGGCCCAGTCTGGGCGATTTGGTTCTAGCAGGAACTGATCTGGTGGTGTTTTGGGAGCAGTCTCAAAACGATGATTTTCCATGGTTACATGACTTCGGCGTGTTCAGTTGGACCACCGATTATGCAGAGAACAATCCCGAGGACATGACTTGTACAGTTTACAGAGGAGATGGGTCGCAACCGGTTTGGCACTTGAACAACTGGCTGACCAGCGCATTCGGGCTACCTGATCCTGTGAGGGCTGTAGATGTCAATGACTATGACAATCTTCTGGAAAGGGCGATTGAATGCTGGGAAATAATGGACAATAGGCCCACATTCGTCGCTGTAGACTACTGGGAAGAAGGAGAAATAACCAATGTAACAATCACCATGAACAAAATGTCACATTGGTCCGACCCGGTTCCTGAGCACCCTTAATTCGGTGCGAGGGTTTTCGGCTGTGCAATGAGGCGATGAGTCATGTCGGACCAATTGAGCGGAGAACTCCACCCTCTCGTCTCAGGCTTGGTTCAAGACCTAGGATGGGATTTGACACCAATTCAGCAAGAGTCGATGCCGGGACTCTTGACGGGCGGACATCGGCTGTTGCTGGCCCCGACAGGGAGCGGTAAGACCGAGGCTGCGATACTGCCGCTGGCCTCTAGAGCTCTCTCAGAAGAATGGCAGGGTCTGTCAATTCTCTATGTGACTCCGCTCAGGGCCTTGAATCGGGATATCGACAGAAGACTCGGGACGATGCTAGAGCCGTTGGGACTCAGTGTCGGACTGCGTCATGGAGACACCTCACAGAGTGAGAGGACTCGTCAATCCCGATCACCGCCGAATCTACTGGTGACTACTCCCGAGACTCTTCAGATTATGCTGCTCGGCAGCCGCCTCAGACTGCATCTCGCTGGAGTTCGTGCCATCGTAATCGACGAGGTTCACGATCTGGCAGCATCCGAACGCGGCTCGCAACTACTGGTCGGAATCTCAAGAGTTGAGGAGTACTGTAAAGAGCAGATTCAACGAGTGGGTCTGTCGGCAACTGTCGGTAACCCCAATGAGATGGCGAGGTGGATGCATGGTGATGCAGAGCCTGTACACGGGCCTGCCCCTCGGACGACGAAGATTGAAGTGCATAGGGAAAGAATTCTGCCCGAAGACGAGGTCATGTCCGTTGAATGGTCAATTTCTCCTAGTTCGGTTGCAGCATTCAGATCACTATCTCAGACGCTGCTCGAGGATTATCCCTCTCTAGTCTTCGTGAACTCAAGAAGCGCGGCGGAGACAGTCGCTCAAAGGTTGTCTCGACTCTCACCTGAACTGACAATAGGTGTACATCACGGGAGTCTGGCAGCTGAGACCAGGCGAGAGATGGAAAATTCTCTGCGTGCAGGCAATCTCCATGCCTTAATCTGCACCAGTAGTCTGGAGCTTGGTATAGACATCGGTACGATTCGAAGAGTGCATCAAATACAGAGTCCGAGGGCTGTGGATAGGATGTTGCAGAGGCTGGGTAGAGCCGAGCACCACATGGGCGGCACTGGACGGGGGAGGGTTTTGGCTTGGGATGCAGACGGCATATCCGAGGCTGCAGTTATTGCCCGCAGGGCGATGGAAGGGGAGATTGAAGGGGTTGAATGGAGAACCAATCCGGGGATCGTAGTCAGCAACCAGCTTCTCCAGATGTCGATTGAGCGGGGAGTAGTTCCACTTGATATGGCCACCGAGATTTTTCTGAAATGTTCCATTTTATCTGATTGGTCACACGAGTCGACTCTAGCATTACTCAGAGTACTCGATGAGCGCTGGCTGCTCCGACTGATTGAAAATCCTGCTGAGTCGGACGTTACGACTTGGTCTTCGAAGTTGTGGGCTGAACTCGCCTCTAGGAGCAAAGGGGAAGCTCCTGCTGAGCGTCCATCTTGGGAAGAGGAGGTGTCGGATTCTGACAAGGAGAAATGGAGAAGGCAGATGCTACAGGCCCTTCCAGAGTCTCTCAAGAAAGGCTGGTTCTCTCCAGCAGGCAGACTAGGGAAGACTCGTGGAGACCACTTCTCAATGATTCCCGATGAGATGTCCTACAGAGTCAGAGATGCTGTGACTCGTCGGGTCTTGGGTTCAGTAGACGAGGCTTTTGTGCTCTCTCTGGGAGATGGCACTGGCGAGTCTTTTGGAAGGACTCGCAGATTCGTCATGGCTGGACGTACCTGGGAGATTATCGATGCAGACCCTGAGCAGGAAGAGTTGTTGGTAGCGCCAGTGAAGGAGAGTGGAGAGGCTCCAATCTGGGCCGGAGAACTGCCGCCAGTACCTCGCGAGGTGGCTGAGGAAGTTGGGCGACTGCGCAGAAGCGCCGCCATAGAAATTGGAGTATTACCTGATGAGAATGAATGTCTGCCATTCTCTTCCTATCCATTATCTGAGATTGCAGCAGAGACCATTGTCTCAAGTGTTGCAGAGCATCTGGATGCAACAGGTGTACTTCCTGACAACAAGACGATGACTGTGGAGGACAGAGACGGAACCATCGTACTGAACACCTGTTGCGGATCCAAGATTAACGAGACTCTAGCCCACTTCATCCAAGCCATGGGCTCAATGCTACAAGGTAAGATGGGGAGAGCTCTGGTGGATCCGTATAGAATCTCGTTCCAAGTTCCCGGGATGACTGCAAGCAACGTAATCGAGTGGTTGCAAGAGACGCCTTCTAATGCACTCCCGTCTATTCTCAGGATGACCATTCCGAACGGACTTGCTGTCAGGTGGCGAGTAGTGCAAGTAGCACGAAGGATGGGTGTTCTCGCCAAGGGAGTAGATCCGAGAAAGGTCAACCTAGAGGGGTTAATGGAGCGGTATCGAGGGACTCCTGTAATCGAGGAGTCACTCGACAAACTATTCCACGAGAGAATGGACATCGACGCCACCGTGGATGTGATGAGAGAGATCCAGAATGGCGCAGTCGAAGTTTCTCACACGGCTACTGGTCCACTCGGGATGAGCCCTAAAGGAGAACGTGACTTGTTACTCCCATCTTGGTCGGACAATGAGCTCAGAGAGCGCCTTGAAATTCGTCTCGTGAATGAGCGAGCGGTGTTAATCTGCCTAAACTGCCAGAGTAAGCGACGAGGCCGAGTGGGCAGAATGGAAGAGAGAATCGAAGATTGCTCTTCTTGCGGCGGGAGGATGTTGGCTTGCGCCCCTGAAAGAATGGAGGCGATGTTGGCAGATTGGGTTTCGAGCAGAGATCCCACAATCAGAGGGAAGATGGAGAAGAACGCCGAATTGGTTCGCAACCACGGGGTTGAGGCAGTGATATGTCTGATGGGTCGAGGAATAGCAGAGGAGACTGCTACACGGATTATGCGCGGGCATGTGAAGGGAGAGAGAATTAAATTGCTAAGATCGATTCACAATGCTGAGTTGAAGTACGCGCGTACTCGAAGATACTGGTCGTGACGAAAGCGCTATGCACGGAGTTCACATCGTCACACTGTGCTGATTGGACTTACTGGCCGCTACGCCTCAGGTAAATCAACTGTTGTTGATTGGCTTGTTTCGAAGGGATTCGCAAGTGAATCCTGCTCTGACTCAATTCGTGTTTATCTCAAAGAAAACGGAGTTGAAGAGTCTCGGGAGAACCTAATCGAAGGTGGTAATGAATTGCGCAGAAAAGGCGGCCCTGGCATTCTAGCTGAAATGTTACTTGACAGATTAGACGGAAAGGATGCAGTAATCGACTCGATACGAACACCTGGTGAAGTCGAAGCCTTACGGGAGCGTGAAGATTTCATCCTAATCGAAGTTCAAGCAGGGATGGAAGCACGCTGGCAAAGGGCACAGTCTCGTGGGAGAACTGGGGATATTTCTGACAAGGAGACTTTCTTCGCCAATGAAGAGATAGAGGCCGTTGCCAAGGATGAGTCAGGACAGGCTCTGAATGCAACCGCTGCAATGGCGGATTTAATTTTGGTCAATGATGGTTCAGTCGAGGATTTGTACTCAGATTTAGACGAGATTCTGGGACGTCTTTCCTAAGCCTGCCTGACATTCACTTCGGCTTCCTTCATCATCGCTGATGCCGTTGCGAAATCATCCTGCCATCTTTCTGGTATTTCGATATCAGCAGGGTAGACTACCTCTGAAACTCCAGCTTGGATGAGGGATCTGGTACATCTGGAGCAAGGTGGCCATGTGACGTATGCGGTATTGCCTTTGAGAGAGACGCCTGTTCTGGCCGCATGCATAATCGCATTCTCCTCTGCATGACAGATTAGGGGGTACTTCTTCTCACGATCTGAAAGCCTCTCCTCATCGTCCTTAATGCCGCGAGGGAAGCCGTTGAATCCGGTCGAGCGAATCTCTCTGTCCTCACCTACTACCACGCATCCGACCTTCGTAGATGGGTCCTTGCTCCAGGTGGAGATATGGGCGGCTAGGTCGAGGAATCTCTTGTCCCACTTCTCGCTCATATTGGCACCTCAGGGTCGGCCACCGGGTGGGTCGTTATCTCGGTTCGCCTCGGACCTGCTGGGATCATAACCCTCCCAGACAGATGGATTGGAGTAACAGTCGGGGTCGTCCTCGTCTGCCTGACCTCCTTTGTCGTTGTCAATGCTATCACCGCAGTTGCCCTCTGAAACTGCCGATTTAGGGAGGAGGTTGTCGACTCCTCCTGCTGAGGCGAGAACAATTAGAATGCCTAGGAGGGCAATAGTTAGTCCAGCGAGAATAACTTTCGAAGCAGAGTCCTTGGACTCAACGACGACTTTCACTTCGACCTTGTCATCCGACTTCTCTGCCATACTACGCGAGAACCACCGCAAGTCATCATACTTGGGTTCTTAGTGAGCAGTCAAGGCTTCCCAAAGATCCCACTCCTTGCTTTCTACCATATGTCTGAATAAATCTCCGACCAGATACACACTGCCAATCACCATTAGGTCACAGCCTCTGTCTTCTGCTAATTCTGATGCAATTGATAATGCCTCCACTGGATTCTCGTGTGAGGTTTCGGGCTTACTCCCTAAACCGTTCATCGTATTGTTCAACTCCTCAATCGTGACCGCTGGGTTGCGCCCGGTAATCGGCTGGGTGAGTACAACTCCTTGGAAGAGCGGGTTTGATTGGAGTTCGATAGCAAGCGGCGAGAGGGTTTCATTCAGGTCACTCTTCGCAGTCATTCCGAGCAGTAATACGCACGGTTTGTCGACTTCAGAGAGGTCTGCGGCGAGACTCTCAGCATTGTGAGCAGCGCTGAATCGGGTGGTAATGCCCTTAATCCAATCACTGCCAAAGCCCGGAGAGCGTCCTGGCCAGACGCAATCTGCAGAACTAACCGACCAGTTGAGAATTTCTGCTGCTTCCTTGACCATAGATGCATAGCCCTCCCATGGACTCTTGGTCTGAATGGTCCACCAAGTGAGATCAGTGCCCGCGATTCCTTCTATGACCTCTCTAACTCCGGAGTCCTGATGCTCTGATACGATAATAGGCACTCCTGGACGATGGATGGATGCCTTCTCGAAAGCAATCTCTCGAAGTGTTTCGCCAAGGAACTGGCTGTGCTCCATAGACACAGAGGTCAGAAAGCACAAATCCGCATCGACAAGTCTGGTTGCATCCAGCCTTCCTCCCATTCCGGTCTCTATGATGCCTCTTTGCACCCCAGCCTCACTGAATACCAGCATGGCTGATAGAAAGGTGGACTCAAAGTAGGTAGGGCTGCATTCGGGCTCCATTTCTGAGGCCTCTCTAACTCTAGAAAGGGCTCTGTCGAAGTCATCTGAAGAAATCGGTCTGCCGTCGATTCTAATGCGCTCCTCAACAGTAACGAGGTGGGGTGAAGTGAACAGGCCGGTTGTAAACCCACTCGCAGTTGCTGCAGACGAAAGTTGAACGCATAGCGATCCTTTTCCATTGCTGCCAGCGACATGGATTGAAGGAAAGTCGAGGTGGGGGTTGCCTAACCTCGATAGTAGGATCTGACAATTATCCAAACCCAATTTCATACCCATCGCGATGCGCGAATCTAGCCATTCCCGCGGACTGATACCAATTCCTCCTGCATTTCGCTGGTGTGCGTGAACGGGTCAAGGTGATATGGCCCATGAAGTTCGTGGGGGTATGGATGGCGAGCCAGAGGGTATCCTCGAGGTGATGAGTCAGCAGTGGGCCTCGATGGTCAGCATGGGAGGGATGTTTGTTGGCACAATCCTGCTGGGACTCAGTATCCAGCCGCTTTACGACATTCCAGAGGCTAGGGCATTCGGTGAGGAAGGAGCATCCAAGGGAGGATATATCGCCATGGAAATGATGTTCATCCTAATTTTTACCGTGGCCATAATCTGGCTCGCGCGTAAGGGTTTAGACTATATCATCAAAGGAATCGTAATCTTGGCATTGGGGATGAGTCTGTTCTACATACTATTGCCTTACATCTCACTACTGTACTATCTGCTTGGGATCTCTTCTTCTAATCTGATTTTATTCACCACAATAGCGGCCAGCGTGGCTCTGATGGTACTGCTGGTGAAGTTTCCCGAATGGTATGTTGTCAACACAGTAGGGATTCTGGTGGGTGCTGGCGTAATAACGCTGATTGGAGTCTCGTTCGTACCTGTACTAATCATCGCATTCATGATTGCAGCAGCAATCTATGATCACTGGGCAGTCAACAGCAGTAAGCACATGCTGGAGCTCGCTGATACGATGATTAAGAACAAGCTGCCTGTACTTCTGGTGGCTCCAAAAGAGAGAGGATACTCCTTCATCGAAGAAGAGGAGAGTGTGATGCAAAGTGAGCCTGCCGAACACATGGACTGGGATGATCCTGCCCCGAACATCAAGCCGAAGAAAGGTGGGAGAGATGCTTTGTTCATGGGTCTTGGAGATGTTATCTTCCCCGGAATGCTGGTTATCTCAGCAGTCTCCTTCCTACCCGAGACCGGTGCAGAGATCAGTACAATATGGGGCATCCCGATGTACGGTGATCAGTTGGCAGTCGGACTTGGTACCTTGTTTGGCGGCCTATGCGGCTATGTGGCATTGATGACTCAGGTGGCACGAGGACAAGCTCAGGCGGGCCTGCCGATGCTCAACGGAGGCAGTATTCTTGGCTATTTGATTTCAGGAATCATATTCCTAGGTCCTGCTGCTCTATGGCAGGACGTATCTTTCCTCTGAGTAATGTCCGATTGGTTGAAGGCTCTCTTACCGGCCCCTCGGACTGGTAATAATGCTAGATATCAGCATGTTCAGGGAGCACTCCGATGTCATCCGTGCCGACCATGATAGGCGCGGCCTGAGTCATGAAGCCATAGATGAGGTCATCCGGCTGGACGATGAGTGGCGTAAGGCTAGATACGATGTCGACCAATTAAGGAAGTCTCGAAACGATGCGGCCAGAGGTATTGCCGCAGCCAAGAAGTCTGGTGATTCTGAGGCTGCAGACAAGATTCTGGCAGAAGTCGCCGACATAGGAGCTCAGATAGACGAGTTGTCCAATCTCTCTGATGAGTATCTGGCCAATAGGGATGCACTGAGGATGAGCATTCCAAACATTCTCCACGATGCGGTCCCGATTGGTGAGGATGATCAGAAGAACACTCTCCTAAGCATGCACGGTGAGAAAACCAAACTCGGCTTTGAACCTAGGAACCACAACGATATCATCGAGATGAACGGATGGGTTGACCAGGCCAGAGGAGCTAAGGTTACAGGCAGCAGATTCTACTTCCTGCAAGGAGACTTAGCTAGACTCGAGATGGCTCTGCAACAATACGGGGCTGACTTCCTGATGCAGCGTGGATACACGCTCGTACAGCCTCCACTGATGATGAACAGGGAGGCCTACGAGGGAGTTACCGATCTTGCTGACTTTGAGACCGTGATGTATGGAATCGAGCCCGACAAGTACTACCTCATCGCAACTAGTGAGCATCCGCTCACTGCTATGCGCATGGATGAGGTGATTGAGCCCAGCGAGTTACCAATCAAACTGGTGGGAGTTTCTTCCTGCTTCCGCCGCGAGGTCGGAGCACACGGGCTTTCTGACAGGGGAATTTGGAGAGTTCACCAGTTCACAAAGGTGGAGCAAATCATAATCTCTCACCCCGATGAGTCGTGGAACCATCATGAGGATTTGTTGACTAACGCTGTCGATATGTGGGACAGTCTGGGGCTCCACTACCGAGTTGTCAACATCTGCACTGGCGATATGGGAACGGTTGCTGCTAGGAAATTCGACCTTGAGGCCTGGCTTCCAGGAGCCGGCCAATACAAGGAGGTGGTCTCATGCTCAAATTGCACAGACTACCAAGCCAACCGCTTGAGGATGAGATACCGGACTTCAGACGGTAACGAGGCTGTCCACACTCTGAACTCCACTGCAATCGCAACTAGTCGGGCTTTGGTTGCGATAATGGAGCAGAATCAGACTAAGGATGGTAGAGTCTCTATTCCTGAAATCCTTCGACCTTACATGGGAGGACAGGAGTTCCTAGAACCGCTTCACTAATCGGCTTCTTTCTTCTGATTGGTTTTTCCCTTCTTCCTGTTAATTCTGGCCAGCAAGGCCACAAGTAGTATCACCACGAAGGCTGAGAGGAATGGAATCAGGATTGCAATCAAAGTTAGTGCTATACTAGCCACATTCTCACCGGTAGCAACCGCTGGATTACCCAATCCAAAGGTGAAGGTAGAACTGAGCCCCCTAGTTGCCACAGTAGCTGATTGGATGGTAGCGGATATACCTCCACCAGCAATCACAGCGATGGCCCATTGGATGATTGGATCAGTACCTTCGAGGACTATGGCCGTCATCGCTATTCCAGCAAGAATTGAAGCAGGAGTCGCTATTGTGTCCAAGGCGCTGTCTATCCATGTAACATAGTATCCAGCGAACTCGGCGATGGTCGCTATGCCTAGGATAATGATAGCTAGAGTCGAAGTGAAGAATTCGAATTGAGTACCTGTCAGATTTAGATCCATGAACCAAACTAGGTCGAATCTGGCTACGATTGAGAGAAGGAATGGGGGCAAGAAAACTCTGAACCCTGATGCGGCGGATAGGCTGATCCCCATGAGAATGGCCATCAGTACGGCGAAACCCTCCATGGTGCTTCGATGTGGTCACCTCGTATTAATGCAGACCCGACTTCATCCATGTTTGTTGCAGAGGGTACCCTCTGACCTCCATACTGGTCAGAGGGGTCCCCTTTACCTCATGATTCAAGTCATAGTCCACTATCCCAAATCGTGGCTAAGAATGGGCAGTGCTATGTTCTCAAATTGAAAAACGGGAAATGGTATGTTGGCTATACGACTAAAGGAATCGAGAGAATACTAGATCACATCGATGAGAACGGTGCAAAGTGGACGAAGAAATATGCTCCAGTAAAGCCCATTCCATGGAGTCAGACTGC
>PAYF01000022.1 GCA_002714745.1 Methanobacteriota archaeon
CGTCATCGACGCACCTGGCCACCGAGACTTCGTGAAGAACATGATTACCGGTACCAGCCAAGCTGATGCCGCTGTTCTGAACGTCGCAGCCAACGACGGTGTGAACGCTCAGACCAAGGAGCACGCCTTCTTGGCCCGCGTTCTCGGTGTTCAGCAGCTGATTGTCAACGTCAACAAGATGGACATCAGCGGTGTAGACTGGTCACAGGACAAGTACAACAGCGTCGTTGCCGAGGTAACTAACCTCCTGAAGATGGCCGGTTTCAATACCGACGAGATCCCCTTCATACCATGCAGCGCGTTCGACGGTGACAACATCTTCAACAAGAGCGACAAGTCACCTTGGTACAACGGACCAACTCTCTTCGAGGCAATAGACGCAATCCAGATGCCTCCGAAGCCAACCGATATGCCTCTGCGCCTACCAATCCAGGACGTCTACAAGATTAGTGGAATCGGAACTGTCCCGGTCGGCAAGATCGAGACCGGTGTCCTGCATGCTGGCAAGACGGTCACATTCAACCCGAGCCAGCAGTCGGCTGAGGTCAAGAGCATAGAGATGCACCACACGATGGTCGACAAGGCCGAGCCAGGCGACAACGTTGGCTTCAACGTCCGCGGACTTTCAGCCGATGACATCCGCCGAGGCGACGTCGCGGGCTACACCGACAACCCGCCCATGTTCGTGCGCCACGACGAGACATTCGTCGGACAGATTCAGCTCATGGACATCCCGAAGGCGATAGGTGTCAACTACACCCCGGTGTTCCACGCCCACACATCTCAGGTAGCAGTTCGATTCGTCGAGTTGCTCGAGAAGACGACGAAGGGTGTGAAGGAGGCCAACCCGGCCTTCCTGAAGACCGGAGATGCTTGCCTCGTCCGCTTCGGACCGACCAAGCCAATGGCGATTGAGCAGATGGATACGTTCCCGCAGCTCGCCCGTTTCGCAATCCGCGATATGGGCAAGACCGTGGCCGCTGGCGTCTGCATGAAGATCGAGAAGAAGTGATTCGGTTAGCGGTGAGTTGATGCCAGTCGTCACCACCATCAAGCTGACTGGAGAGAACCACTCTGACGTCGACGGCGTCTGCGGACAGATCAAGGCAATCTCAGAGGAGACCGGTGTCAACCTACGCGGTCCAATACCGCTACCCACTCGCCGACTTGTAGTCCCCTGCCGCAAGAGTCCAGACGGAGAGGGCTCCGAGACCTGGGATCACTGGGAGATGAGAGTCCACAAGCGATTGCTCGAGCTGGTCACCAACACCGCGAAGGACGAGAAGGCACTGAGGAAGGTCCTCAGGATCCCTATGCCCGACTCGGTCACTATCGAGATCACCCTACGCAACCTAGGCTAGGCTACCCATTGGGTCCCAGGCCGGTAGAACCACTGGCTCGGTCTCCAACCCCTCCAACATCTTCTCTGTCAGGTAGTCCTTGGGAGCGGCGATTTCGAACATGTACTGGTCATACCAACTGTCGTTCATCGTGTAGTAGCCCTTCTGTCCGGTGTCCTGGCCCCATGAGTTCTCGACGCGCCAGCGGCGTGGCCTACCGTTCACCACATCGACTCCCGTGAACAGCATGGCATGTGTCATCATGGTCTGATTGTGCCTCAATCGGTCTGCCTTGCCCATCCCATAACTGACTCCATACAGGCCTTCGACATCGTACAAATCAGCATCCCACAGCCCTCTTTTACGATCCATCTCCTTTCCAACATCACATCCCATCCAAACAGGAGTTCCATCCTCGAGTAACTTCTGAGTAATCGCCTTCATTTCCTTGCTAGGCACATTGAGATAGACTACGGGTGGACCTCCAGCGACATTCTGCAGAAAATCCACTGTGTAGGTTTGGTAGTACTCGTTTCTAGGGTCGTTGACCACGCACACATAATCCTCCCATTCGATGTCAACATACTCAGTAGCGAATTCCTGAGGAGTCATCCTACCCTTGCGGTGAAAATCACCGTCCTTGTCTCTCCATTGCCAGTCGAAACTCTTCGGAGGAGTCCCTAGGTGGATGCAGAGCATCTTCCAGACATCGGCCATTCTTTTTTCCTTGTGAGCCCGGGCATCATTCACTGAACCACCTCTCTCGAGGATGCCGCGAATCTCACATGCAGAGGTTCTGAGAAAGCTCTTCAGCTCAGTGTTCATCCAGCGTGTGGCGCTGCTGGTATTCGATTCAGGATATGCTGACTTAGGAACAAGGCCGTGCTTGCGAATCAGATTCATCGCCATGTTCCACTGACCACCGTCACCGATAGGGTCGGATAGAAGGAAGTGGATGGTACGATCATCTACAGGACTGTCTGCGGTTTCAATAATCGCTTCCAGCAGGTGGTTAGAGCGCTCGAACTTGTCCCAGAAATGGATGTGGGCCTGACTGAATTCAAATTCCTTGACATTCATCTTCTTCATCGTTCCTGGACGGAAAAGATTCAGTGTGGCAAATAGCCAGCAGCGACCAGTCCTCATCTGAGCGGTTACCTTCCAATCATCGAGTTTGGTGCTGAAAGTATTCGCAGTGTCTTGTACGACATCTCTGTTCATGGTCAGGTCAGGGAGCTGCACATTAGTCACAGCGTTCTGCGCCACTTTGTTCGATGGGTCGGAGGCGAACTCCTTCCTCAGTTGGTCAACTTGCTTCCTAGTGATTGTCTTACCCATTGGCTCACCTATGGTGAGCCAAGCCTCCTCAGACGACACTAAGTCATTCCTCAAAGCGGGGCTGGTTCAGCCAGACCAGCAGCGATTAGAGTTTCAGCGATTAGAGAAGAGCATGACTCTACATCACCCGCAGTCAGTACCATCTCCGAGCCATCGGCGGAAATAATCGGTTCATCCATGTCCTTGAGAATGAGAATCCGCATCAACCCATCATCCTCATCTGGATCAGGTGGGGCTGGAGGAGAGGAAGCCCCTGTAGCCCGATTCGGAAAAGCATCGATTTGTCGTATTCTATCTTCTTCATCCATATCGGGATCATCCCAGTTGCCTGAAGAGGCAGGCTGAACCGGAGCTGGAGTTGTAACAACTGAATCTTCTTCCTGCGGCTCGGAGAATTCTGTGAGCGGAGAGTGACCAACGGCCTTGGGGGCACTAATCGTCTCGGTGCTGGAGCCGTGCTGTAGGGCGTTCCAAGACACCTCGTGCTTGTACTTCTCAACCAGATGTCCGATGCCAGCGTGAAAAGCTCTCTCTGCAGCGTCGTGTCTCTGCCAGTCTAGACTTTGGAATCCTGCCGCTGAACTCATCGCATCACCCTGAGGCGACTTCATCAAATTGGACAGTACAGCGTTCTGTGTGAATGCGTTCAGACGCAGTCTGGTCAGATCGCTGATACAGGTCCTGATGTTTCCGAGTCTGCGTGACTTCATCTGGGCCTCAGCACCCATACCCTTGTCGCGGATTGTCTCGGCCAGTTCGTTCTCTAAATGGTGCAGTAATTGACCGACTGAGACCCAGAATGAGGGTACCGGTAATTCAACTGGAACGACCTGACTCTTCTGGTTCCTAAGCAGTTCGAACAAAGACTTCTCGACCATCGCCAACTGCTTATTGTTGAGCCTAGGTGCATCGCCTCCATCATCCATCAGAGCAACCCGCTACGAGTGGACCACAGGTAACTATTGAACAATTCCTCGCATACTCCAATTCACACCCCCGAGGCGCGGGTATCAAGACCCCAACTCCCTTCCACACGCCGCAGGTGTACCCGAGTGGTCAAAGGGGGAGGGCTCAAGATCCTCTGCGTAGTGCTTCGCAGGTTCGAATCCTGCCGCCTGCACCACCTAATCTCATAGGATGTCGAGCAGAGCCTTGAGCAACTCTACAGTGCCTTCCAATCCGTCGCTTTCAGTCAAAAAGTCTGCAGCTTCCACCACCTCGCTGAGACTGCTGTTCACAGCGACTGAGTAACCACAGTAACCAAACATCGAGATATCATTCAAAGCATCCCCACACGAAAGCACTCTGCTCGGATTTATTCCTCGCTGTTTGAGAGCCACCCTCAGACCTGCTTCCTTATCGATTCCCGGACATGTGATGTGGATTGCGAAGCCCGTTGATACGACCAATAGGTCGGACCACTCTGTTTGCGAGAGTAGTTCTCGCATCTGATGTTCCATACCCGTCTCTATCATGCACCACTCGGTTTCTCTCCAACGATTGGACTCGATGCCCTTGATATCGAATCCTTCAATCTGAGTAGCCAACCACTGAGCTGCCTTCTTGGGCCTAGAACCATCTGCGAGAACTCGTATCTCATGCCCTTCAGAACTGTCCCAGACTACCCCGTCGTTCTCGGCCACAATAAATCCGGATACTCCCAGAGCCTGTCGAATTGGGGTGATGTTGGGCAGTGCCCTACCGGAGGCAAGAGATACAATGACACCACGTTCTTCGAGTCGGCGAACGAGCGGAATCAACTCGGGATGTAGCCCACTGAAGTCCAGCAAAGTACCATCGATATCGAAGACCACCATGTCAATCTCAAGATTGTCCGCCAGTCCCTCCATATTCTCTCGGAATGACTCTTTGCTGATGATTTAATCCCTCATAGGCACACATCATATTCAAGCGACACTACGAGATGGGATTGCCATGGGCGAAGATGTCGACGAATTCCTCTTGCTCGATGACGAGGAGGAAACCCCGGTTTCGAAGAAACCCCATAAAGAGCCATTTTCGCTCAAATCGATGTTCTCATCCGTCAAACTCCCCACTCTTCCCAAGCCAAAATCAAAGCCAGCGAGTAAGCCTGAACCAGTAATCGATGCTGTGGCCGCTTCGGTTAGCGATTCAATTGATTTGGATCTGGCAGCTGACGGTGTGCATGAATTCGAATGGAACATCAGTGGTATGGATTGCCCCGACTGCGCGATGAAGGCGACTAGGGCAGTCAGCCGATTACCCGGAATCGAGCAATGCAGAATCTCTGTGACTCAAGGCACTGTGAGGCTGCAAGTAGATGTAAGCAGAGGCAGAGTATCTAGAGCCTCCTCAGTACTGGAAAACCTAGGCCATTCTCCTGAGGAGTCTTGGATGTCTGTGGACAGAGTTACACCGAAGACAGCCGCCGCTAGAATCGGCGTCGATAAGCGCAAGCTTCGCAGCACTCTGATGGATGTACCAGGAATTCTGAATGTGCGTTTGAATGATGGGAGGATAGACATTCAGAAGATGTGGATTTCCGACCCTACTCTGAGAGATATCTCAGAACAGCATCTCACAAGGATACTTGGAGAGGAGTTCCAACTTTCTCCTTCGCGCACCTCTAGGTTGAGATCTGACCAAATCAGACTGCTAGGAGCCGCCATGACTGTTCCTCTATTTCTTGGAGTAGTGGCAATAGAACAGATTTCAGCCATCCCCAACCAACTCGCATCACTGATTGCCCTGTTCGGAGTTTTATTCGCTGGTAACCAGATGTTCCAAGACGCAATTGGGAGTATCCAGAACAGGGTCATGGGTTTCCAGATCCTCACTTCCCTAGCTGTCTTAGGGGCTCTTTTACTACAGGAATGGGCAGAAGCTCTGATGGTGGTCGGACTAGTTGGATTCTCCTCACATCTTGAAGAGAGGGCACTAATCAGAGCCCGAGAGTCGATGCAAGGAGGTCTCGACAGACTACCAAGGAGAGCTCGTTTGGCTAACCCGGTTCATTCAGAGGAGAGAAAAGACAGAACCATCAATGTCCTTCAAATCACATCAAATCCATCCCTGTCCGTATCAGATTGTCTGAATGAGGACCTGATTCCGGTCGAGGCGCTTGAGTTGGGCGACTTAGTCGAGGTGCGCTCTGGAGAGGTAATGCCTGTAGATGGAGTAGTTACCGAAGGAACCGGATCCATAGACCGTGCACCGCTTACCGGTGAACCCATCCCTATCCCAGTCAATCAAGGAGACAACGTAGAGGCTGGGCTGGTATTGGTCCGCGGCCCCTTGGTAGTCAAGGCTACAGCAGGAGGAGACGACACCAGACTGTCCAGTCTGATTGATTTAGTCAGAAACTACCGTGACCAGCCAACTAGAACTCAGAGTGTAATCGAGAAATTCACCGCAATCTGGGTGCCTCTGGTACTAATCGGCTCACCATTCATCGGATACCTCGTCTATGGAGCCACTTCGCAAGCACTCCTTACTACACTCCTGCTATGGGTGGTATCTTGCCCATGCTCACTGCTTCTAGCAGCCCCGGTTCCACACGCTGCGGCACTCTCTGCAGCCTCAGCGTCGGGATTAGTCGCAAGAGGAGGGGATGTGCTGGAGGCGGCTGCCGGTGTAGAGTTGGCCTTGCTTGACAAGACGGGGACACTCACAAGCGGCAGTCCGAGGATGACGGGAATCACCGTAGGGGAAGATGAGAATGATTTCCGAGCTTTACAGATTGCTGCAGGACTCGAGCAACGCTCGAACCATCCCTATGCGAGAAGCATCATCGCACTCACCAAAGAACGCTCGCTAACTCCCAGCAACATCACCGGCCTGACTGACGGCGATGCGGGTGTCAGCGGTAAGCTGCGCGGCCAAGAGGTCATGCTAGGGCGAGCTGATTGGCTGCTCGGACGCGGAGTAGAGATCCCACTAGACATCGATGCGGCACTGGCTGAGTCCAGACAGGCCGGTCACGGAGCCAGCGTCCTTGCTGTAGACGGCCGAGCAATTGCTGCATTTGGCTTTGCACATGATGATGCCAGAGACGGAGTTGATGAGATGATTGCAGCACTTAGGGATAACGAAGTCAGAGTTGAGATTCTCAGTGGAGATGAGCAAGCCAGCGTCGAGGCCTTCGGCGCCCGTCTTGGAATACCCTCAGATTCCTGTAGAGGAGGAGTAGACCCTGAGGGCAAGGCTCAGTGGGTATCTGAACGCTCCAAGGCGCGCAAGACTCTGATGGCAGGAGATGGATTCAATGACGCTGGAGCACTCGCAGCTGCAGACGTCGGAATCGCAGTCGGCAGCGGTGAACAGGTCAATCTAGATGCTGCCGATGTTCTCATCCCTGGTGAAGACCCGAGAGCCCTAGCTCGATTCATCGACCTCTCAAAGAGGACTAGGAGAGCTGTTTCGACTAATATCGTAATCTCAGTTGGAATCACCGTGCTTTTGGTCTGCATTGTGCTCGGCGGCTGGGAAATCAAATTGGCAGCGGGTGTGGCACTGCATGAGGCGAGCGCTCTACTGGTCATACTGAATGGCATGTGGGTGACCGGAACCGGCCCGGAGAGATTCACCACGCTGGCAACTCTAGGGCGCGACCTCAAGGACGATTTGGTGCAAGCCCTAAGGGTGGCCTTAGGGACATCTCGCGAAGACTTGTCTGCGACCGCTTGATTAACCCGGCCCTGAATCGAGGGTCATGGCCGATTCAGTGGAGATTGAGTCAAGGNACGCCGCACCGNTGGCAGAATGCGCTCATTGCGGCCACATGCTCCCTCAGGGATTGGGNGAGAAGGAGTGCAAGATNTGCGGCGCNGTATGCCGGGTCAGNCACCAANCNACAGTCGACAATCTAACCGATGAGACCCTTCCCTGCCCGCACTGCAACACTGTCATAGTAGCNGGTACCGAAGAGCGACCAACTGANNTGANNTGNAGCGCCTGCACAGNCAAGTTCACCCTNGTTCCTAAGATTCTCAAAGTNGAGATCGACTGCCCCGGCTGNGAGAGNCAACTCAGAATCAGGCCAAAGCCTGGANCTCGCGANCTGAAGTGNCCTGCNTGCGANTCNAAGTTCAACGTCACCTTCTAGCATGGTGCTGTCTGATAGTCTTGCCAAACCGCGTTTATCGGNCGAATCCGACCCTTCTCTCTCAAATACTCCGGAATCAGCGACAACTCGGGGATGGGATCCCATGAGTGAGAGCAAGTCACCAGATGACAACGATACCGAAGGTATCGACGAACTGGCCACGTTACGTGCTCAGCATGCTCTATCAGCCTCCTCGAACATGGAGTCTGTAGCCCGTGCCAGAGAGAGGCTNGACGAGGAATCNAGAATCCGATCCGGAATCCGCCGAGAGCGCCGGATGCGTATCGCTGAGATGACAGAGAGAGTTTCTGGCATGCATGGAGCGATGCGCAAAGCGAATGAGATTCTNTTCGAAGAAAGATTGCAACAAATTGAATCTGATCTGCGGGCAGAGCTCGAGGATGAGATGGAACGTCTTGAGACCGAGGCACTGGAGCGCGAGGAGCGTTTGCTTCGCNAGGAGATGCTTCACCGACTACGCCGCGAAGAGAACCGACTTCGAGAGCAACTCGACCTAGAGAGGGACCGNAGAATCGAGGCACACGCGGCAAAGCTGCGTGACCGNCTCAANGATGAGATGGAGACNGAGTACCAGCGCCGCAGAGCCTTCCTTGAGGAGAGNCTNGAGNTCGAGGCATCACAAGACGTAGAGAGGATGCAGCGACGTGTAGAGATGGACCTCAGGGAGGCCATGGAGACNGGAGTNCATCGCAAGATAGAGACTCACAGACTTGAGCAGGAGATGCAGATGCGAGANAGAATNTCTGAGNCACGGCGCGAGNGAGAGGCCGAACTNGAGAAACAACTCAAGGAGGAGCGCAAATCACTCGAGAAGAAGGCAAAGGCCGATGTCAAGGTCCGCATCAAGGAACTTGAGGAGGAGTCAGAGCGAGCNGCNCTAGAGGAATTAGACAGGAGATTCCGCGCCGAGAGAGAAACTCTGCTCGCTGCCCTGCGTCTACGGCGCCAANAGATGGCACTCGAACTNGAAGTCGAGATGGAGCAGAAGGTTTCAGAGTTCGCAAAGAAGCGCGAGCAGGAGATGTTGTCCACTCTTGAAGAGCAGTTCAACAAGCGTGGAGACTGGTCGAAGAAGGAGATTAAGGAGATGATGAAGTCACTCGAGGCTGAGTTGAAGTCGAAGTGGGAGTCTGCATTACTCGATACCAAGCAATCTGCTCTAGANCGGGTCGGAGAGGAATAACCCCTCAATCCTCTCAATTTGAGTTGCTNATAGGTCTCGTTGAAGTAGTATGAGCGAGGCGATACCAAATATGCCTCAGGGTACAGTGAAATGGTTCAACCGCGTGAAGGGTTTTGGCTTCATAGAGAAAGAAGATGGTAACGATGTATTCGTTCACAAGTCAGATGTAGATTCTGGAACACTCAACGAGGGTGACGAAGTCGAGTTCGAGCTTGGCGAAGCACCAGACGGACGCGCTTGTGCGATTAACGTCAGCAAAGCCGAGTAGGCTACCCGCCAACAATTCTGCCAATTCTGGCATCGACCTCTTTAGCTAGCTCCCAGTAGGCCCTGCTTCCTTGATTGGACTTGTTTGGTTTCTTCGCGATGACTATTGGTGCTCCCTCTAAGGGCGCTTCTGCAATAGCCACCGATCNGTGNATGGCGGTNTCGAANACNCGATCNCCNAAGTGCTTACGCGCNCGTTCGGCGACCGCCTCGCCCAGGTTACTGTTNGTCTGAACCATGGTCAGAGCTATNCCAAACAGNTTGAGATTCGGATTGATNGCNTTCTGGACATCTCGGATGGCATTCATCAGNTGACCCATNCCCTCGAGGGCGTAGAACTCGGCTTGAATCGGTATCAGAATCCAGTTGGAGNCCGCCAGTGCGTTGATTGTGAGCANACCCAANGAGGCAGGAGTGTCGACGATGACTACATCGAAGTGCCCGACTGAGTCTTGCAGTGCTAGTTTGAGTCGGTTCTCTCGACCTATTCGGGTCGCTAGATCAATCTCTACGCCAGACAGGTCCAGATCAGCGGGAAGCAGCCAAAGATTCTCGATTGCAATTCCCTTGGGAGGACCGCGCTTGCGATTCGGATTATGCAGTTTCCACGACTCGCGCATAGCCTCAGTCAACCTGTCGGGCCCAATCAGGCATTCGTTGAGGCTGACTGGTGAACCATTCACACCTCCCTTGAACAACTCATTCATGGTCGGACCGAGTGTCTTCTTGTCGATTCCGAAGGTGGTGGCAATGTTGCCCTTGGGGTCCAAATCAATCACGAGAACCCTCCGGGCAGCAATGCCCAACTCCTCGTTTCCGACTGCCAGAGCGGAGGCGATGTTGACCGCTGTTGTGGTCTTGGCGCACCCGCCCTTATGATTCACCACAGCGATTACTACTGGCCCGGACATCTCGCTCAGTGGGGGAAAACCACGGGACTACCGTCAATCTTGCCTATCACTGGATGACAGGGACGGGAACTTCGCTCAGAATCTTGCGAGTGATGTGGCGGCCGGTGACACCACGAATCTTCGACTCAGGCTTGAGCACAATTCTGTGACTGACCACCTCTAGGGCGACATTCTTGATGTCATCTGGAATAACGTAGTCACGACCATCGATAGCGGCAGATGCGCGTGCAGTCTTGAACAGAGACTGACTTGCGCGTGGAGACGCTCCGGTGATTACTCGATGATCCTCACGGGTGCGCTGGACCAACTCGACTACATAGGACATGATTGCCGGGTCGACGTGAACGGTCTCGAGTGCCTTCTGCATGGCCACGACCTTCTTCGGGCTTGTTATTTGCTCGATGTCGTACTCATCCTTGCCGCGCAACTTCCTGCGCTGCAGGATTGCTTTCTCCTCCTGGCGGTCCGGGTATCCCATTGACATCTTCATCAGGAATCGATCCATTTGCGCCTCTGGAAGTGGGTAGGTACCCTCTTGCTCAATCGGGTTCTGGGTCGCCATTGTGATGAAAGGCGCCGGGAGCTTGTGGGTGATACCTTCGATTGTCACCTGCTTCTCTTCCATAGCCTCAAGCAGGGCTGCTTGAGTCTTGGGCGGTGCACGGTTAATCTCGTCAGCTAGTAGGACATTGGTGAACAAGGGCCCAGGTCTGAGTTTGAACTCTCCAGCCTGTTGGTCGTACATGTATGTCCCCATGATGTCAGCTGGGAGAAGGTCAGGAGTGAACTGAACACGCTTGAACTTACATCCAAGAGCGCTGGCAAAGGTATTGGCCATCAGAGTCTTTGCTAGACCCGGGAAATCTTCAATCAGAGTGTTACCGTTCGAAAGGATGCCAATCGTGATTCTGCGTAGATTCTCCTGCTTGCCGATGATGACCTTGGCGACCTCGTTCATCAGGCCGTTGGATATCTGCGAAACCGTCTGTATTAGTTCGCGAGCCTTAGGGTCTGCTGTCTCAGCCATGATATCCCTACTAGAACATCCCGAGGCCTACTTATTCACTACTTGAGCGTTAGGTATACCTGAACGCTAAACGCATCAAATTTCTCATCGGCCCCAGAAGTGATCATCCTTGCGATGAATGGCTAGCAGTTCATCGAAAACATCCTGTTCAGCTGTAGTCAATTCCATCTTTCTGAGCTTCTTTGCATGCGATTCGGGGACGTCTACTAGAAGACTGTCTCCCTCCTCGATTTGACGTCCCACAGTCACNCCGTCGATAGCTACTGCNACCTCGTCTCCCTGCATTGCTTCCTTCATCGAANTCTCGCCCGATCGGATGGATTTNATTCGNCCNATTCGCCTCTCTTCCTTTAGCAGATACTGGCCCACATGGATACGNCCTGCGACCACTCTCACACCTACTACAGCGGGCTTGGAGACNCGGAATGTNTGGTCAGGNAGAAGTAGNATCCTAGCAGGATAGACAACCTGCTCACGNCTCTCTTCCTCGAGCTCGNGCGTNCGCTTATCGACCCACTCNTCATGCTCCTCNAGGATGCGATAGATGATGTCCGAGCCGATGTGCTTGGCTCCTGCCTCAGATGTTTCTACCTCGGCGACCGCATCGGGCAGAATCTCGGTGCTAAATGCCATGATTANCCTATGCAGAGGATTGCTAGCCGCCTCAGTATTGCGGATATCCCTGCGACTGACCTTACCAATACTCGCCATCCTAATNGGGACATCTATCGCGTTGAGTTCCTTNGCCAAAGCCTCGAGTCCNCCCACAGTGTCTGCCTTGATGCAAACACCTTCTTCCTCGAGTTCNATTGAGAGNTCNGATTCTTCTTTGGCNGCTGCAAGAGCCTCAGATCGTTCAGAGTNAGAGTGGACGACGCGCAGAGTGGTGCCCGCGAGNACCCCCTCNAAGTCNGGAGCNGAGATNTTGAGNCCGCTAGCCGCATGCGCTTCCTCAGAAGCATCCCANCGATTACCAGCATCCCTCATCTCGCTCATGCCACGNGGGCNGAACAGNCCNTTNACGCGAGTAACTCGGCCGCCNTCATTNGTGACGAGTACTATCTCATCACCCTTCCTGACAGAACCTCGATGTAGAATCACATCAAGCGTCTTTCCTAGNCCACGCTCCTCCTTCATCTCGAGTACAGTACCCTCGCCAGAACCNTCGATGTCGGAGAGNTGCTCGACNAGGTATCGCTCGGCCAGTCCGATGACTACTGCCAACANGTCCTGGATNCCTTCNCCCTCCCTNGCAGAAACTGGTACCAGAGCAATATCCTTGGTGAAGTCNGTAACNCGATCGTAACGCTCGATGTTGAANCCGTGCTCNGCGAACTGNCCCACTANGTCCCAGTAGCGCTGCTCAAACAGCCCCATCGCCTCNTTTGACTGGTCACCCATTGACACAGCCATCGAGCGATTCTGCTCTGAGTTCCANCCGTGGATACGGTCAACCTTGTTGGCTGCTATAACGAACGGCGTNTTGGCCTCCTTCAACACTCTGAGTGACTCAATGGTCTGCGGCCTAGTNCCCTCCATCACATCTACGACTAGGATTGCTATGTCAGCGAGAGATCCACCGCGTGAGCGCAGAGTGGAGAATGAGTGGTGCCCAGGAGTGTCGATGAACAGAAGCCCGGGTGAATCGAATGTCTTGCCACCCAATAGTGGGGCGCAAAGTGTGTTGAGGATGTCAGCGGGAACCTCAGTGGCACCGATGTGCTGGGTTATGCCGCCAGCCTCTCTGTCCATCACCGAGGCGCGAGCATCTGCACCTAGGCTGCGGATGTGGTCTAACAGGCTGGTTTTACCGTGATCGACGTGACCNAGAACAGCGACGATGGGTTGTCTGCGTACTGACATCTTACCCACCTCATGCTACTCACTCTTTTCAGTCCTCAAGACCATCAGAGAACCAAAGCCCCAGTTCGAAAGCTGCTGTCTCTTCGCCATCCGAGCCGTGGATGACATTCTTGTCGATGCTGCGAGCGAAGTCTGCACGAATAGTGCCAGGCTCTGCATCCTCCCAGTTCGTTGCACCAATCAGCTTTCGGGAGGCTGCGATTGCATCCGTCCCATGCCAGGCCATGGCCACAACCGGGCCAGAGGTGATGAATTCGATGAGTTCGGGGTAGAACGGACGCTCTTTGTGGACTGCATAGTGAGCCTCTGCGAGCTCTAGAGGAGGAGTCAACTCNCGCCTNCCACGCATCCGCAGGCCAATGCCGTTGAATCGCCCGATTATCTCGTCTGTGAGACCTCTTTCGACCCCATCGGGCTTGATCATGATGAATGTGGTCTGCTCGTTGCTCATGAGCCGGGCGACCCCCCTCCCCTATTTCAACACAAAGTAATCTGAATATCGTTGGTATCAAGGCACATCGCTGATTCGAAGCCTTATGACCAGCGAGGATGGTGACATCCTAGTCGCCGAGATTGCCGAGGATTGGAGAGATGAGAAGATCCGTATCGGCACACCTCTACAGCCTAGACAGGCAGCCTTTGCACTCGCTGCGGTTGCCGTTTCTGTAATGTTCATCGCACTAGTGATGCAGAATCTCGTCTTCGACTCAGTCGAAGAATCTCCGGGATTAACTGGAGATTACGAACGCGTACCCNTATGGGAGCGCGCGAACTGGCCCTACATCACTGATGCACCACACAGTTTCGTGATGGAATTCGGCCCGTACAGTCCGACTNCCACAGACAATGAGTGGAACTCNACACATCAGTTCGTAGAATTCACCCTGCCTCTCGCTGAAGGAGGAGCAGCACCNGATGGACTNGTTAGCCTCGCNTATTGGCTGCCAGATGTACCTGAGGGAGTNCAGGTTCCGATGATAGCGGAATTTGGTCCTTATTTCGATGAGCAGAGCGTAGACACTCCGAGCATCGAGGTNCCCGGAACTTGGCTCGGTCAGATGATNATCGATCAGATTCTACCTCACGGCTACGGCTTCGCCCAGGTCTCAGTGATGGGAACCGGACGCTCGAATCACTGTATGGATCTGATGGGTAACGCCGAGCAGCTTGGTGTCGATGCCGCAGTAACTTGGCTAGGNAGTCAGAACTGGAGCAACGGCAAGGTGGCGATGATTGGCAAGTCGTATGACGGCTCAACCCCTTGGCAAGCGGCAACATTTGGTAATGAGCACCTTGCTACAATCGTCCCAATCTCTGGACTCATTGGTGTTATGGAATTGATGTGGAAGAACGGTTCTTCTGAGGCTAGAGCACCATTCATGCACAATGTGGTCTACGGAAGCTACGGGATTGACGGCGATTCCGGAGATACCGGCAATGCCTGCCCAGACTATGCTCTGGGCCCTGCCGCGGGTACGGGCGCGTACGTGTGGGGAGGTGAGGCAGTTGGAACCTATTGGGAGGAGCGATATTTCCTCGACCGCGTCCTAGCTAATTACAACGGCTCAGTCTATTTGATTCAGGGGATGCACGATTGGAATGTCGACCCACACATGGCAGTCCCAGTCATCAATCAGCTGAAAGATGTAGGAATCGATGCCAAGGGTCTGTTTGGTCAATGGGACCACGATTATCCAGATCGACCTGATTACCACTTCGACCGATCAGCAGATGGCCGTGGGCGCGAGGCCTATCCGCAGATGACACGATTCGACTGGATGCAGGATCTACTAGAGTGGTTCGACTTCTATCTCAAGGGAATTGGTGACCAACCGGGCTTGTGGATTGAGATTCAGTCCAATCACGGTGAATGGAGACTTGAGGACCATTACCCGCCACAGGGCATGGAGACACTCGCCTTCGATCTGGGAGGTGCGCTTTCGAACATCGGAGGCACAACCACCATTCTACCCGACTCTAATACAGGACCAGTGTATGAGACCGCCCCACTAGAGGAGGGGATTTGGATTGCTGGACTTCCCAGATTGCATGTGGATGTGCGGACAACTACCATCGGAGGCCAGATCTACGCTCTGATGGAGGACTGCGATGAATCTGGTCAGTGCATCCACCTTGGACACGCCGTAATGGACCTGCGCTACCACGAGGGAGGCACAGAGGAGCAGACGTGGCTGCCGTTGTTTGAGACAATCAATGCCAAGATGGAATTCTTCACAATCGATGCCTATGTAGATGCCAACCACACTATCAGATTGAGTCTTTATTCTACTGGAGACGATTACTTGCCTGCTAGCACGAGTTCAGTGGTAACTGTCCAGGAAGGAACTGGCTCGACTTTGCAACTGGATATCATCGACCCGGCTGAGAAACTGTGGTTCGACCCACCAACATGCACTCACTCGATGTGTCTAGACTGGTTGAACCAGACTGCAGACCTTACTTGATGCCGCCTTTCTCGTAGCGCCGGGTCCACTTGAGCCGGCGCGGGTTGCGGTTGAGTTTGAGCATGTTCTTGCGAGACTTGCTGTCCTTGAACCAGAACACACTCCCGTCTCGCTTGATGTACATCATACCGGTGCCAGGCTCGATTTCCTCGTGAGTGAAGCTACAGATGCGTCTCTCAGGCATCGAATCACCTTCCACCGAGTCTTCGGGCTTCGCGGCCGGTGTCCTTCAGCATCAGAATGTCACCAACTCTAATCGGGCCGAGCACGTTACGTGCGATGATTCGACCGATATCACGAGGGTTGGCTGCATCGTTGACGCGGACCTTGACTTGAATCGCCTCACCACTCATTCCGGTGCGGCCGACTACCTCGACCACTTCTGCGGGCCATGCCTCTTGAGCCATCTCGAATCACTCCTTTTCCAAGCTACTCTGAAAGTGTCGAGCAGTGCCCATCGACTTCCTTGAACTTGTCCTCGGCTTCCTTATCGACATCCATTACCGCAATTGCAGCAGTCCTGGTGCCTAGGCTCATTCCTGCTGCCTCAGCCAGATATGCCTGGTCCTCGACGTAGATGAATGGGATACTCTTCTCCTTGCAGATCATTGGTATATGGGCCAACAGTTCGCCTGGATTGACGTTCTCTGCCATTACTACCATCTTCGCTGTGCCGCGCTCTGCAGCCTTGGTTACTTCGTTGGCGCCCTTCTTCAGACGTCCTCTTCCATCCTTGCCTAGAGACTTAACCATCTCGTAGACCTGCTCTTGTATGTCGCTTGGGGTTTCAAATGCTATGTGTACACTCATTGGAACTACTCCTCGTGTGGGTAAGCCGCCGCACGGCGTGGCTGATATAAACGAAACGGATTCGATGAAATCGACCGTAGGTCGTCAGTCTTACTCCATTAGGAGCTTTAAGCCCCTAGCCAGAGCAGGTGCTGCACTGACAACAGCCCTTGGATTAGGCAGCGAGTCGGTGCTGTGGACACCGTCTACATGAGTGGCTAGCCGCAGGATTGCGCCACCTGTGAATAGGCCGTGTGTGCAGGCGGCGTGTACTTCTGTGGCACCCTGTCGGCGCAGAGCATCACTAGCCCGGCAGATGGTTCCACCCGTGCTAAT
>PAYF01000023.1 GCA_002714745.1 Methanobacteriota archaeon
CCCTTGTTCGTTCGTGTTTCCCTCCGTTTCCTTCCCTTTCCTTGCGTCCAGTTCTCTCCACTTTGTTTCCCACGCCGTTTCCAGTTCCAATCTCTTTTCCCCTTCCACGCGTATCTCATCGGGATAGTACTCTGCCTCGGTTTTGGTTTTCCCCGTTGCCGGTTCGGTTTCGCTTTTCCTCAGCTTCCTCCTCCGTTTCCTCCGGTTTCCTTCCCTTTCCTTCCCTTTCCTTGCGTCCAGTTCTCTCCAGTTCTCTCCACCTTCGTCCTCTTCGGTTCTCCCGTCGTCTTCCCGCCCACATGGCGTTCCGACTATCCCCCGTTCTCCTTCCGGATCCCGGGTTCCGCCGCCGCTTTCTCGCGGCTCGGTTTCTGTGGCCCGCGGGTCGCGCCGAAGCGCCCCCACACCAGCTCCAAAGAAGCGGCAAAGTTCACAGGGACAGCGGCGGTAATTAAACCTTTCTTAATTTCAGACCAGTACAGCGGAAATAAGGGTCTTGGATTGTTAATTTCCACTGCGTTTCAACCACGCCGCAGCCCCCTCAATCTGTCCATCATCAACCTCTTCATGGAATCATCTTCTGTAGTCGCCAGATCATCCCCTAGGCGGCGAGAGAGCACATCTCTCTCCATTAAGTGAATCTCCCCCTCTGAATCTCCTAGGACAATAATGTCGCCTTCTGAGTCAGATTCGGAGATTCTACATCCATGATCCAGCTCCAGCAGAGGAGCGCCACCCTCACTATCCAAGATGACCACACCTCTGTCTAAGCAGACCCAGATGGCTCGATTACCTGATGGAGAGGGGCCTAGAGATAGCGCTGCGACAGACCCTGTGGATGAGTGAATCCAGCCAGCTTTGGAAACAACATCGCCGTCTTCAAAACCAGCAATCGTCTCATTTTCAACTCCTAGGACAGCACTGACAGGGGAGGCCCCCCTCAGCGCCGAACCGCTACCGATCTCACTGACATTACCGTCCGAGTGACCAAGCAGAATACGATTACCGGCGTTTGTTCCGCAGGTGACAGGGCCTGCACCACTAATCTCAAGATGTTCTAAATGATCTTCGCCCACTCTCAGCGTACCACATCTAGGCCTACCCAGCCCTAGGACCAGTCCTCTACCATCTGTCCCAAAGAACCAGCAGCGCTCGGCAATGGTCCAGCGCTGCTGCAACTCACCAGAATCATCAAATCTCCATATTGTCGACTCGGTATAGTCACCAATACCAATCTCGTATACTGATGAGGTAGCCCAGATACCTGCATCGTTAGAGAGTACATAGTCGCTGGACCCCTCCAACTCCCTACTCCAGACAATCTCTCCGCTATTGTAGTCGAGACAGTAAATGTTCGATGAACCTGAAACATGCACTTTGCCCCCGGAGAAGTCAATATCACTCAGAGGGCCAGATATGGCGACTTTCCAGACTTCCTCGCCAGAATCAACTATCCAGCACGCTAGGATGCCTTCTTGGGAACCCGCGAATACTCTCCCGTTGTGAATTCTGAGAACCGTACATGGGCCCCCAATATTTCTCCTCAGCGAGGATACAGAAGACAAAGTAAGCCTAGTCACACCATCACACAGGGACTATCCAATATCGGACTTTCGTGTGCCCGTTCACCCACTGATGCCGTAAAGCCGCCCTACTTTTTCACGCAGATAGTCAACGAAAGCATCAGGAGAAGGGGAAGAGCCAGTTGCCTCTTCAATCAAATCTGCTGGCTCTAGAATACTGCCTCTCTGGTGGACATTCTCACGCATCCAGGTCAGTAGAGGTACAAACTCTCCGCGACGCATCTGATTATCGTGGTCAGGTAGGTCCTCTCGCGCGGCTGCTAGCAGTTGCGCGGCGTATAGATTACCCAGCGTGTAAGTCGGGAAGTAGCCGAAGGCACCCATTGACCAGTGAATGTCCTGCAGTACACCTAGAGAACGATTGGGTGCTCTAATTCCGAGAAACTCTTCGTACATGTCATCCCAAGCATCAGGCAAGTCGTCTACCTCGATATCGCCAGCGATGAGCTTCTTCTCGAGCTCATAACGGATCATGATGTGGACATTGTAGGTCGCCTCGTCAGCCTCGACTCGAATCAAACTAGGCTCGACAAGATTCACGGCCTGCCACAACTGCTCAGCAGTAACCCCGGCCATATTCTCCGGAAAACACTCCTGCCAGAGCGGTAGTGCCCACTCACAGAATTCACGCGAACGTCCGACCTGATTCTCCCACAACCTGCTCTGACTTTCGTGGACACCCAAGCCATTTGCCTCACCAGCGGGTTGGAAGTCCAAATCACGCCTCCTGCCCTGCTCATAGGTGCCGTGCCCGGTCTCGTGCATGGAACCGTAGAGCGAACCGAATGGGTCTGACTCGTTGTATCTAGTAGTCCATCGAACATCATCAGGATTAGCACCTCCGCAGAATGGATGTGTAGAAGCATCTCGCCTGCCAGCGGAGAAGTCGAAACCAATCGCCTCTGATACAGCTTGGCTCAGAGACTCCTGTCCAGATCGCGTCCACTTGTTATCCTCAACCCATGACATGTTTGGTCGTGCCCCGCTCTCGTTGACCTGTTTGATTAGTGGAGCAACGTTCTCGCGTAGGCCCGCGAATAGAGGATCTACTCTAGCCACACTAAGGCCAGTCTCATATTGATCCAGCAGAGCATCGTAGCGCAACTCAGCATAGCCTAGATAGTCGGCCTTTCGCCTCGCTATATCGATGGACTTCTCTAAATCGTCTCTGAAGATGGAGAAGTCATCTTTGGCGCGAGCCTCGGTCCAGGAGATTTGAGCTCTTGAGCGATGCTTAGCCATCTCCTCGACGAACTCAGTGGGAAGTTTGGTCGCCTTGTCGTAAGCCTCCCTTGCGAGTCTGACATTGGACGAATGCACCTCATCGAGATCTTCTCTTGACTCTAGTTTGGTGAGCAATTCACCCACTCTCGGATCAGTCAACTTCTGGTGGCCGGTCTTAGAAATCCAAGCCAATTGCTCGGCCCTCAATGCGGCGGCCTTTGGTGGCATCAGGACCTCTTGGTCCCAGCCCATCAGGCCTCCAATCTGCCCAATCAGGTCGATGTCCTTCAGTCTCTCGAGCAATTCATCGTATGCATCCATGACTCCGCGAGAGGGGTCTCAGACACATAGGTTGCGGAGGTGGTTTCAGACTTAGACCTCAACTCCGAGCATACCTCTGAGGAGAATACCAATTCCGTATGAAATCAGACTTACTACACCGAGTATCCCAGCCATTTCCATAAATCGACTACTGAACGAGACCTCCTCGACTACCGATACGTAGAAGTTGAACACTGCGACTATCAACAGTCCTATGGCGAAGGTGTAAAGCAGGGCTTGGACGTGTGGCTCCAACCCGTGGAAATCAGGACTCTCAGCAGTTAACAGCAGATAGGGCGAGACTAGTAATAGAACAGTAATCAGGTACGAAATCCAAGTGAAGAACGCCGCCCTGACCGCAGACTCATTCTTCTTCTCGGCCCTTGAGGACAGGTACTCGGAAGCCCCCATGCTGAAAGCGGCGGCAATACCGGTCACGAGTCCTGCTAGAGCTACTAGATTCAGACTCTGCAATGCGAAAGTAAGTCCCGCTAGAGCTCCAGTCAATTCAACTAGGGCGTCTGACATACCTAGCACAACACTCCCAGAATAGCGCAGACGCTCCTCGTCGAGCATCCCAATCATATTCTCCTCGTGTGCTTCTTCCTCTTCTGCAATATCGTCCAGACCAAGCTCCCGGTATTCAGCAGCGACATCCTTCTCTGTAGCTTCCATCATTTTGACAGAGAATGTGAATCCGAACAACCTAGCCAGCATGATTTGCCGGCGGACTTTCCCCATGTCGGCACGGACCTTTTCACCTGTCATGCCCTCAATCACAGCCTCATGACGTTCCTCCTCCAGACTGATTCCTTCCAATATGGAGCGATTGACAGGGTCCTTCTGCATCCTAGCTAGACGACGGTACACTTCAGCCTCGGTGGCTTCCATGCGCTGCAGCTTCAATAGATGAGCACGCCTGTCTTCTTCCACGATATAGCCTGATGGCATTGTCTATTGAATCTGACCAAGTTCTTGACCGGGGGGCGCAGCATTGCGAACGCTTGATGCACATGGCTTCCCTCGCGAAATCCCATGGTGGCCAGAGATACGAGACCAAACGTCCCTGTAGCTGACCGCATACTCATGCACCTTTGGGAGCAGGACCATCAGGCCGACCACTACCTAGTCAACTACGAAGTCACGCGACCTGGGATAGCCGAAATCTGCGCACTACATCCTCCAAATGTCTCTAGGTCGATGCGCGAACTGATGACAAGTGGATTGGTCTCAGAGCATACCAGAACCATCCGAGGCGAGGATCGCAGGCAGAAGACATGGCAACTCACGGAGGACGGAAGAGCCGAGGCCAGAGAGAGAATCAGCGAGATGAGATTGAAGATGGTGCTGGTAAGAGGAAACGACGGCAAACTGCTCGAAGTCAGGGCTGATCAGGCAGCCAGCCATCTTAGAACCAGTCTCACTCTTCTACAGGTTTTGATGCACGCACAACACGAAGGCGTGCTGAACTTCGGAGACATTCGCTTCGGAGCAATCGTCAGGACAGAATCAGCAGACCTACCTCCTCCCGGTTCGCTTTCACTGCTCGCTGGGGCCCACTCGACATACCACACTAAACCACCTCAGACTAGGACCGTCCACGGGCGCTCAGAACAGCGAGACACACTCGACTCTTGGCACTCATCAGAGGTGCCCGCGTTCGCACTATCGGGCATAGCTGGATGCGGTAAGACAACTCTGACTTCCTTCTGGATGGATGGCATTCTGGAGAAGAATCCCGAACTGATGGCGATGTACTACCCATGCCAGCCTTGGGATTCGCCTCTGGGTATAGCAACCAGCCTTCTACACCGTTTGGGAATTAGTACTGAAGCCCTTTCCGATGACCCCTACGGGGTCATCGAAACACTGCCTTTGAAGCCAGGAGCCAGACTCGACTTGGATCTATACAGGCGCCGCATAGTAGCTCATCTGCAAGATGAGGATGGTCACAGGGGAGAGCAGACCCAGGAGTTCTTGCTCATACTCGATGATGTGCACAATCTGGGAGCCGATGGCAATCATTTGCTAGGTGCATTGCTGCAGATAGCAGAGACAGCCTCGATGAGACTGCTACTGATTTCTAGAACCAGCATGACGTTCTACGACAGGCGCGATGTGCACACCAGAGGAAGGGTGCAGGAACTTGCACTCTCAGGATTGACTATTGAAGAGGTGACACAGTGGCTCGATACCCTAGATCTGCCGAGCAAGGCACCCGCAGAAGAGATCCACCGGGCAACGGGAGGACATCCTCTAGCGGTAGAATTACTCGAGATGTACGGCCAGACTCTGCATGACGACTGGCTACGCTTCCTAGACGAGGAAATCCTCGATGTGCTACCGAGTGATCGTCGAGAGATTCTGGCCTTGCTCGCGGTAGCAGACAAGCCGGTTCCTTGGGTCTCGCTAGCTAATGCAGCTAACTTCGATGGACACCCGCCCTCTGACCTGATTGAGCGAGGCCTGATGCTGGAATTGAGAGATGGGATGTGGCTGCATGAGGCTCTAAGAGCGAGACTCTTGAGAGAAGTCGGTGCCCCGCTGGAGGAGCGCGCCAAAAAGTTGCGAGAAGCCAGCGATTAAGCCATGTGGCGATTCAACCAGTCATCCATGCTCGGCTTGGGAAGGGCACCAGTCATCCTGTCAACTACCTGCCCGCCACGGAAAAGAACCAGATTTGGTATTCCACGAACACCATGCCTTCCGGGAGTTATTGGATTGGTGTCGGTGTTGACCTTGGCTATGGTTATGTCACGCTCACCAGCAATCTGCTCTAGAACTGGAGCGATTGCTCTACACGGTCCACACCACGGAGCCCAGAAATCCACTAACACCCACTCGTCACTGCTTGTCACTACATCGAAGTCCGCATCGGACGCATTCACTATCTTACCCAAAGGCTCACCTACAACTCCGTGTAATTAGCATCCTATCAATCTGTGTCTTAACTAGTGTGCCAACTTCCGCAGAGATTGTGAACCCAAGACTCGTCGCCGGGCACATGGAGATTACCCCGAGCATCCTTACGGCGGACTTCGCCAGACTCGGAGAAACACTGGAGGAGGCGGTCGACGCAGGGATAAATTGGATTCACATGGATGTCATGGATGGCAACTGGGTAGTCAATAGGACAATCACCTTCGGACCTGCGCTAATCAAATCGGTTAGAGACAGATTGGGTCCTGAAGTGACTATTGACTGTCATCTGATGATTACAAACGCCGAAGAGACATGGCAGCAGTATGCTGATGCAGGCGTTGACATTGTAATCTCCCATATCGAGGCTGTTGACGATTTCCCCGCCCTCATTACCGAGATGCGCCAAGCTGGAATTGGAGTCGGCTGTGTACTCAATCCAGACACGCCAGCCGAGGATGTGTTGCCACTTCTGCCAGAACTTGACCTAGTTCTCGTGATGTCGGTAGTACCTGGCAAGGGAGGCCAGTCGTTCATGCCCGAGGTCGAGGACAAGGTCCGAGCCTTCCGAGCAGCTATCGATGAACAGGAATCCAATGGTGGCCGAACGGTCAAACTGATGATTGACGGGGGTATCAAGGATCACAACGCGGCAATGGTCGCAGAGTGGGGNNTCGANATCGCNGTAGTCGGCTCGGGNCTGATNAACGACCGAGGNACCATCGCCGACAACCTCNCNGCTATCNACCAAGCCTTGGGATAGTCCTCAACGANGATTCAAATCATCATACCCCAAGCGCTATTTCATGGTGACAGAGAAGTGGATGGTGGAAGAGGTCCTCAAGGTAGTTCCTGACGCTCAGGTCGAGGCATCTGACTTGCACGGCAGCGGTGACCACTTCCATGTAAGAGTAATCTCCGAGAGTTACGAAGGAGTTCGACCTCTACAGAGGCAGCGACCTATTCTGAATCACTTCAAGCCGCATATAGCGCAGAACATCGTGCACGCTCTAGACCTCAAGTGCATGACTCCCGAGCAGGCAGAATCATCGGGCCAGACCGCGTTCGACCCACACGGTGAAGAGGTGGAGTTCTTTGGGGTGCATATCCGCAGGCCGGACAAGGAGTGATTAGATGGCAGAGTTCAACTGGACACCTGAGGAATTGCAAGAGATAGTGGATAACAACAGACTTGTCCTGTTCATGAAAGGGACTCCTGAGCAGCCTCAATGCGGATTCTCTAACCGCGCCGCTTCGGTAATGCAGCAACTGCAGCAACCCTTCGTCAGCATCAACATCCTAGCCGATCACCGAGCAATTCCGTCGGTCTGCGCCTGGTCTGACTTTCCGACCATGCCGCAGGTGTTCGTACATGGCGAGCTCATCGGGGGCTCAGACATAGCCCTAGAGATGTTCCAGAGCGGAGAACTACAGCAGATGCTCGCCGAAGGCGACTCGGAGTAGTGTCACTATGTCGGCCGATGCCGACCGCGGGGTGATGCTGATTGCACTAGCGGGTGCGTCGGCCATTTCATTCGCGCCTCTCTTGTACAGTCTCTCAGACACCAATCCAGCAACTGGCGCCTTCTTCAGGATGGCCTATGCTGTACCGATACTAGCACTCATGGTATATTTCTCAAGCAAGGAGGAGACTCGTGATACTAAATCTAGGAGACTTGCTTTCGTAGCTGGTCTGCTTCTAGCATTCGACTTCCTAGGTTATCACAGTGCCATTGACTATGTAGGAACTGGAATTGCCACTCTTATTGGGAACTCACAGGTCATTATCGTCACTCTGGTAAGTTGGAAGCTTCTAGGCGAGAGGCCTAATCGCTCGATTCTCCTATCATTACCTGTAGTCATCCTCGGACTTGCCCTGATTTCGGGAATATGGGATGACGAGCCGTATGGAGAGAATCCGACAAAAGGAGTCGTCGCCGCAGTATTCGCGGCCTTCTTCTATTCCTCATTCCTGCTTGTATACAGATACTCGAACAGGCAAAAAGCTCCTGCAGCCAACCCCCAGTTGGATGCCACCATTGGGGCGACCATCGGTCTACTCTTTCTCGGCTCTATGCCTTTGGAATCTATCGGAGTGGAACAGATTGATTTCGCGATTACCTGGCCCGGCCATGGCTGGCTGCTAGCATTGGCTCTCTCTTGTCAAGTGGCCGGCTGGATTGCAATCACCCATGCACTCCCAAGACTTCCCGGAGCACACACATCATTCGCAGTACTAATCCAGCCAGTTTTAACCATCGTCTGGGGCATTTTCTTGCTCAATGAGACACCATCCTTCCAGCAATCTCTGGGAATGTTCATGATTCTNGGTTCGATTGTCTCTGTAACACTCTATGGCTCGACAACTATCGAGAGTGAGGCCTAACTTACCGGCTCATCTTCCGTAATAAGAGACATCTTGACCTCATACTCGACATAGGATATTGTGAGCCTTACTTCCTCACCATCCTCGCAGTCACAAACCGTCCCCCAAACTGCATATGTGTCGACGCTGACATCAATCCTCCACTCACCGGTACCTGTGCCGTTGTACAGTTCCCAAGATTCCCTGGCCTCCTCCTCTGTCCCCTCGAATCCAGAGGCGTTCGGTATGTCTAGGGAGTAGTGATACCAGATTTTGTCCCATGGCTCAGTCTTGTCAGCATCACAGTCCTGACTGGAAGCATCTGTACTGGAGAGAGTGTACAACTGGGGCTTGGAGACAGATGTATCGAACACCTCTACAGTAACCAAATCGCAACCGACAATCCCGCCTGGTTCTTCNTCCTCTTCTCCCCAGTAAGCTCCNATGTAAACCTCGGAGACATTGTTCGGCATCGGGATTACCAAGGGCACCGTCTCTGTTGAATCATCATTCACGAAGAAGGTCTGAATCTCAGTCCAATTCTTCTGCTCAAACGAAAATTCCCAGATTCCGACCTCAGGAGGCTCTTCTTCAGCAGGCATGATCATATCGATGACAACCGGTCCGGCAACGACAATTGCAGACAGCAAAAGCATCACACCCACGACTGCGCCAAACACTCCTCGGTTCCTGACTACGAGGTTGGCAACTCCTCCTAATGCATCCGACAGTCCAGAACCCTCTTCATCACCCCAATCTTCCTCATATTCGAGCAACTTATCGTAAAGCTCCTGCTTATTCCCACTGGTAGACAAGCCCAACTCCTTCAACTCGGCCTTGAGCTCAGCCGAGGTCCACTCACTGATGGGTTCCACGCTCCGAGACACCCGGTCTACGAAAGGAACTTTTGCTATATCAAAACCAGAAACTAGGATTGCTAACAGCCTCTCTGCGGGTCGATTTAGGTGTACAGGGCGAGAGATAATAGCGAGGGGATGGGATGCACTCAGCGAGAACCTTTCGTCCCTGTACGGTGGTTCATCGGGGTCGGCGATAGATAATCGTTATGAAAATTAGACGTTTTTCCCCCAAAAACGCTGTACTGCAACCTATCAAGCAACAGTAAGTACTTCCGGCCCACCATCGGTAATGAGTACTGTATGCTCAAACTGCCCAACATCTCCACCATCGGAGTCTCTTAGGGCCGTATAGGTCTCTAGGAAACGTATCGATGCCAGTTTGTTTACCAATTGGTCCCACTTCTTCCGAAGCGAAACTTCGTCTTCTTCCGGGAATGGCTTCTCAAGTAGTGGATATGCCCAGCGCTCGGCGAAGGGAAGCGTGTTGTAACGCTCCTCGATGTACCTAGCCATCGTCGCACCAAGCGGCTTGAGCTTACCCTTAGAGAGGGCCTTACGGATTTTCACATTGCCAGTCACCCTGAGAATGTTCGACGATCCCGAGGGGGCGACATTCTCCACCATGCCCGTGGACCCGGTTGTGTTGAATGGCTCAATTGCATAGATTCCACCAGTTTCGACTGAGCCCTTGAATTGGGGATTCTTATCGAGGTTGTTAGCACCGCATGCATATGATGGAATCGATGTTCCAGCATGCAGATTCCACCTCTCCAACTCATGTCCGCATAGGTTGCGAATTGGTTCATAGCCGGCATCCTTTGAGACCTGTTCTGCTGCAGCTCCGATTTCGTGCCAAGGAGTTCCCGGATGCATCAACTCGATGGCCGCATCCCTAGCTTCCTCAGCCGCCCTAATCTGGTCGGTGTGATTGCCGCCTGAACCTACTTCGACGGTTAGGGCATTGTCGGCTATGGCGCCCTTGATGTGAACCCCAACGTCGAGTTTGACAAGATCTCCCTTCTGGAAAACCATCTCACCTTCATGGCCCTGTGGGGGTTCAAGCAGAGTGTTAGTGGTGTAGTGTGCAGCCATTTCATTGACAGAGATTGTTACAGGGAAGGCAGCCTGACCGCCATGCCTTCTGATGAAGCGCTCAGCAGAGTCGATAACATCGTTCCAGTGCTTACCGTCAATAATCTCGTCTTTAATCCCTTCAAGAGTCCTTCTGGCAACGTGTCCTGCATCACGCCAGTGTTTCAGGTCTGTCTCCTCAACCATAATCTGACCTCTTCGGATGGTACTACTCCTTCTCTGAGAACCTCGGTGTCTCTCAACTGTGTTGAACCACAGACTGAATGCCACACTATCAATGTACTGGGCGAGCCCCCCGGACATACTCCAGGGACATACGCAACTTCCTCACCTGTTGATGAAAGTGTACGGGCCGCTTCTTCGCAACCATCAACAGGCACAAAGCCGCTGCGATTGGCGCTGGTCGCAGTCAACGGTCCGACTGTTTTGAGCAGACTAATCGCCTCAGGGTGAGCTACGACTCTGATTGCAACACCATCTCCTCCAAGTCGTGAATCCAGTGTCTCATGGGCCTTCAGAACTACAGTAAGTGACCCCCGAGGAAAATCGTCCAGCAGTTTTCTCACGAGTTTGGGGACCTTGACAAGTTTCTCAGCCTGCTCTAGATTCGCCACACCTATGCTCACAGGCATGCTTTGGTCACGTTTCTTCAGAGCATACAACCTGTCCAGACTCTCGGGAGTAGGCATACATCCGAGTGCGGGCTGAGTTGTAGTTGGGTATACTATGCATTCCCCGGCTCTAACGCTCTGTATCGCTTCCCTCATGGAATCACTACCTGATGTGCCTCCTGCTGGCAGGAGGAAGAGAATCGGAGTGAGCGACGATTGAACCGACATGCACGTCGACATTGGTCTGGTGGGTATGACGCTGAGAGATTCTAGCCAATTCGTACAAACCCACGTAGATGTTCAGTAAAGGGATCAGTAAAATCAACTTGCGCAGTGATCTAGAATCCCACATTTCACTGGTCAGAGCTGAACCGTCCTCGGCAACTACCGCAAGCCCGAACAGTCGCTGGCCAAGGGAGCGAGAGTAGGCGAGCCCAGTCAATCTCCAGTACAGCCAGTGCGCGACCATCAGAATCAGTGCGTGTGCGAGAGCAAAGTGAAAGTCTGCGGAATTCCATAACGTCAGATTCCAAGCATCGATTAGCCTACCACCGGTAACTACCATCAGAATGGTCGTGACGATGACAACGTCAGCGCTGAACGCGGCTACTCTTCGAACACCTGAGGCCAGAACCACTCCGTCAGGTAGCGACGCGTGGCCCTGTTCTGAGGACACTATCTGCTTGGCCAGAGTGCCCCCGCCTATATTCAATTGGATGGGCGAGTCGTGGTCTGCCATGGTCTCCCTCAGGACATCCCCAGCAAGTGCCATGCCTCAAGGTTACGACTCCGCATGTGATCCATCCAAGCCGCCCATTCGGCATCGTGGCGCAGTGTCTCAGGGTCTCCGATGACGATGAGACCGCGTTTTGCTCTAGTTAGTGCGACATTGAGTCTGCGCGAGTCGGCTAGGAAGCCCACGTTCCCTCCACTGTTGGAGCGGACACAAGAGAAGATGATTACCTCCTTCTCTCGACCCTGATAACCATCTACAGTTCTAACCTCGACTGAGTCCAACCTCTCCTGAATGCTGTCCCGAATCGCCCTGACTTGGCCTGCATATGGAGTTATGATGCCTATATCGCTCATCCCAAGCTCACCTCCGTCGAGCAATTGCTCCAATATCCTTGATACCCAAGACGCCTCTGCAGGATTCTCCTTGGAGTTGCCATCGGGCGAGCGTACCTCACCTTCCTGTACCGGTAAGAAAGCCATCGGGTTGTCCCAATCCGGCCATAGCATGCCACTTGGAGCAGGTCGTTGGGATGCCTCCACACCGTCTTCAAGCCTACCTTCGTAGAACTGCTGGTTTGGGAACAGTGAGATTGAGGGGTGCATCCTGTATTGAATGCGGAGCAGATGCGGCTCGATACCCATTTCGACCAGGCGCTCAAACAAGGATCTGCTTAGACCGCCTCTTTCAGCCCTCTGAGAGATGACTGTGGGAGGCAATTGCCTGTGGTCACCTACCAGTACGACTTGCCTAGCACCTCGGACGAGTGGGACCAGAGTAGCCGGCTCGGTGGCTTGGGTTGCCTCGTCAATTAGAACCCGAGAAAACCTCCTACCATCGAGAAGTTCGTGACCCGAGCCGATGCACGTGCAACAGAGAACCTGCGCCCTATCCAGAATATCATCGCGCATTTGTGATTCGATACGCCTGACCTCCTTCCATCCACGGCTTATATCGCGATGAGTGAGCCCCTTCTCCTTGCCTTTCATCCCCTTGACTCGTCTGGACAACTTCTCATTCGACTCGAGCCAGTGGTCAAGGTCACGCCGAAGAGGATGCTCCTCCATCTTGGCATCCATCGTCGCCTCGCGCAGATTCTCCCGCACTTTGACCGGCTGTCCTAGCCGGACAGCACGCACACCGAGCGAGAGCAGACCCTCAAGCAAATTGTCGACTGCGACATTGGAGTCAGCGACAGCCAGAATCGTCCCAATGTCCTGCTTTGACCAAGCTTCTAGTATTCTCACCGCAGTGTGTGTCTTGCCTGTACCGGGCGGGCCTTGAATCAGTGTTAGGCGACCCGCCATAGCAGATTTTCCAGCCTCCCTTTGAGCCGGGTTGAGGTCACTAGCGAGACTGAATTGTGTAGGCTTCGCTCCACCTAGGTCAGGCGGAAGCATGGCTGTTCCAATCGGGTCGTGCACAGTTCCGAGAAACAGGTCTCTAAGAGGGACACCCCCATCTTCTTCGAACAGCGAGTTCAGTGCATCTCTCATCCTGTCGTGTGCTATTCTGTTAGCGCCTCTGTCCATCCTCCAGGTATCCTTGCGCAGACCGCTGGGAACCTCTGGAACGACAATCCTGATATGAAACCTCGAGCGATTGCTTACAATCGCCTCGACCGGTTTTTCTGTAAGCGGATTCCTCCTACTGAGCATGACGATGTCACCTTGCCTAAAGCGATGCATCCCGAAGGCCTGACGATCCCTGCGCTGCAACTTGATTATACGCTGTCCAAACAGCCAGCCATCGGTCTTGGCGACCAAATCGAACAGAGCGATTCCGTTTGCTGCGAGCCTGCCGTCAGGCCACTCTCGAAGCCGGGTCTCGGTCATCGAGAGTTCATCATCCAATTCCCATCGTATCAGCTTGAGATATGATTCGTGATGCTCTTGGCTTCGGTTGAAACGTGCCGGAAGGGACTCCGCCTGGTCACTCACGCTTACTCGTCGCACCCACACCACATCACGCTTCCCTAGGTCTGGGCAGGGGCAGTTGGTGACACCTTGCGACCATGGCCGCGTGAAGATTATACGGAGACCTTCGTCAAAGTCGAACATTAGGACGGTGGATGTGGGTGTTCGACCGATTCAAATCATGGCGTAAGCAAGATGAAACAGGCATACAATGCCCTCTCTGCCAGCAGCGTAATCCTGAGGATGCAGCAAACTGCTCTCGCTGCTCTTACGAACTCGCAAAACCCTCTCATCAGCAAGATGCATCTATCGATGATGACGCTGCTACTGATCTGTTCGACCAGTTGATTGAGGACTTTGAGGACGATGATGAAGAGGACATCGTTGACTGGTCCAAAGCCGCATTCACAATGGACGACGTCACAATCGACGTCAAGCAGTACGGGAAGGACGACCAAGTCGTCACCAAACAGAAGCCCAGTTTCGCATTCACGGTCGATATCCCTGAGACCTCAGATGCCGAAGAGGAGGAAGTGGAATACGAACTGAAGCCTGAGGACGCCCCAGAGTTCGTGACTAAGTTTGAGGTACCTGAGACCGAGGAGAAGCCGGAGGAGGAGCCAGAGGCCCAGCAAATCGAGCTTGTACAGCCCACCGCCGAGTCACCCGAGGAAGTAGTCCCAGTTTCTGCTAGCGCAATTCCTGAACCCAACGGACCGGAGATTCCTCCGCCATCTGAGCCCGTGGCTATTCCAGAGCCTGAACCAGAGCCTGAACCAGAGCCTGAACCAGAGCCTGAACCCGGTCTTTCAGATTGCACAGTGGACGAACTCAAGTCGATTGCCAACGAACGCGGTCTAACCGGTTACTCTAGACTCAAGAAGGCCGAGTTGATTCAACTAATAGAGTCCGAACCAGAGGAAGTTGAGGCCGAGATTCCACCGCCCCCTGCAGACCTGCCGCCCCCTCTCATCCCACCTTCTCCTCCACCATCCCCAGAACCAGAACCAGAACCAGATCTTACTATCCCTCCTCCTCCAGTAATCCCCTCGATTCCCAGCATTTCAGATCCAGTAGAACCACCGAACTACTGGCCGTGGTCTCAGCAGGACGAATGGACTGACAGAAAGGTCGCCATGCAAGTCAAATCAGCAATGGAGGCAGCTCGCACGAAGGACATTGCTCAGGCTACTGTACTGATTGACGAGGTAGGCCCTCATCTGGGCAATCGTTCCAAACTAATCTATCCGATTGCGGCTCTACTTCAGCGTATAGGACGTGGCAAGGCAGTAGACAAACTACTCGAAGATGCATCACTTATTCTCCCAGAGGACCCAAATGTCGCCACGGCCAAATCCAAACTCAGGCCATAGCATCCGCAGTCCTGATTGGTGAGGACTCTGCCGCATCACTGTGCTGAGACGTGCGACGACGACTATCAGAGTCGATGACACCCTTATTTTGAGGCCAGCTACGGAGGAGTACAGCGAAACACTACTTGAGGCATTTGAAGAGACCTGGCCCGAGGTTAGCAGGGCCATGCCATGGATTAACCCAGACATGCCGTTTGAATCTCAGATGCAGGACTTTCTGACCGAGACCGAGGGAATGGGGCGCTCTGGGATGCTACATCATTGGGTGATGATCAGGCCGTGGGACAACGCGATTCTTGGTCTAATTGGGTTCGACAGGGTGACCCGTTCGGGCAAGGCACATTGGAACCTCGGATATTGGGTTCGCAGCTCCGAGCAACAACATGGCCTTGCTCGAAAAGCGATTAATGCGGCTCTGCAATGGATGGGGGAAGTGGAGGAGTCATGGATTGAACTCAAGGTCGACCCAAACAATCCTCCCGGCAGAAGCACCGTGATGAGAGCAGTCAGAGATTGGAAGGGCGAGAGATGCATAGATGGCGACTCGGCAATTACCGTCGCTGGAGTCAGGACCAAGCACGAATGCCATCTCATCAAGACGGGGCCTTCTCTAGGACCGAGATGACCTTCTAGGCACGACCCATTGAAAAGACCCCCAACTGTCCCAGACCTGCCCCAATGGGGCAGGTAGATGCAGTATGCCGCCTAATGACCCTCGCCAAACCCTCCCCGATTCTGATCCCGAGGAGACTGATGAGTGGCTCGAGGCACTACGCTCAGTAGTCGAAACACAAGGGGCCCAAAGAGCTAGGATGCTTCTGCATGAGATTATGGCAGAAGCAGAGGGGCTGTCCATCCCAATCCGTCCACCTTCTCAGACCCCATATCTCAATTCCATCTCAATCGAGCAGCAACCACCTTATCCAGGTAACCTGGAGTTTGAGGAGAGGGTGCAGAACGCTGTGTTATGGAATGCTGCAGTCATGGTCTCTGATGCCAACCGCAGAATAGATGGCATTGGAGGACACATCTCGACATATGCATCGAGCTCCACACTATATGAGGTCGGATTCAACCATGTCTTCAGAGGCAAGGAGCACAATGGAATCGGAGATGCAATCTACGTCCAGGGCCATGCCAGTCCTGGGATTTACGCCAGAGCTTTCCTCGAGGACAGACTCACTGAGAACGAATTGCTGAACTTCAGGCAGGAGGCGTACGGTTCAGGACTGTCCTCTTATCCACACCCTAGGCTGATGCCCGATTTCTGGGAATATCCGACAGTGTCGATGGGCCTAGGGCCGCTCGGCGCTGTGATGCACGCTAGGTTCTGGAAATACTTGCACCAGAGAGGCCTTGCAGATACCTCTGAGAGCAGGGTGTTCGCATTTTTGGGAGACGGAGAAATGGACGAGCCTGAGTCAATAGCTTCGATTGCTGTTGCCGGCAGAGAAGGGCTCGACAACCTGATTGTAGTCGTGAACTGCAACCTACAGAGACTAGACGGTCCGGTCAGAGGCAATGCGAAGATTGTGCAGGAACTTGAGGGCCTCTACCGAGGTGCAGGTTGGACCGTCATCAAGGTGCTTTGGGGGTCAACTTGGGACAGAGTCCTAAGCATGGATAAAAACGGAGAACTGCTAGCACGCTTCGAAGAGATCACCGATGGTGATTGGCAACGACTGAGCACACTATCTCCTGCTGGTTTCCGCTCAGAACTATTCTCGGGCAGTGAGAATCTTGAGAGTCTTGGAGCATCAATGTCTGATGAGGACATCGCAAACCTCTCGCGAGGAGGACACGACCCACGCAAGGTCTACGCGGCGTATCAGGCAGCGTTGGGAGCTGATGGCCCTGCAGTTATTCTCGCTCATACCGTCAAGGGCTGGGGGATAGACTCGTTTGAGGGTAGGAATTCGACCCACCAGAAGAAGAAGATGGAACTCGAAGACCTAGCTGCCTACCGAGACGCATTGCAACTCAGAATCGAGGATTCGGCATTGGAGAACAGCCCCTTCCATTCTTTCGAAGAGGATTCGGATGAGTTGGCTTACATGCTTGAGCGCAGACAGACTCTAGGTGGCTCGCTACCATCACGAGCCCCGACCTCAGTCGATTATGATCTACCCGATACAGACACTTACTCAGCATTCGATGAAGGCACACGACAGGGCCAAGAAGTCTCTACCACGATGGCCTTCGTCAGACTGTTGCGCAATCTGCTGAAGTCACAGATAGGCGAGAGAGTTGTACCAATTATACCCGATGAGGGAAGGACCTTCGGGATGGACCCGCTATTCAGCGAATTCAGCATCTTTGCATCACATGGCCAGAAGTACACACCCGTCGACCATGCGATGCTGCTGAGATACAAGGANTCGGAGTCAGGACAGGTTCTGCAAGAAGGAATCTCCGAGGCNGGAGCCATTGCATCTTGGATAGCCAGTGCGACCTCATACTCCCACGCACAATCTCCAACTCTNCCGTTCTACACATTCTACTCGATGTTCGGCTTCCAGCGTGTGGGGGATCAGATTTGGAGCGCTGCGGACGCGCGTGCGCGAGGGTTCCTGATGGGGGCAACAGCTGGGCGNACCACACTCAACGGCGAGGGCCTGCAGCACCAAGATGGTCACAGCCTACTGATGGCCTCAACGGTGCCATATTGCAGAGCATGGGACCCGGCTTACGCCTACGAGCTCGCAACTATCATCCAACATGGAATCGACGAGATGTGGGGACAGAATCTCGACGTCTTCCACTATGTCATGCTATACAATGAGAACCAACAACAGATTCCCAAGCCAGAAGGTGCAGACGAGGGNATAGTGAGAGGAGCATACCTGCTAGAAGAGGCCAAGGNCAAGGGCGCCAAGATCCGCCTGCTTGGCTCGGGACCGATTCTACAGTACGTCAGAGAGGCAGCCAGTATCTTGAGTGAGGACTACGGGGCCTCGCCTGAGGTCTGGTCGGTCACTTCCTACGGAGAGATGCGCCGAGACGGCCTGGCAACAGAGCGACACACCCGACTGCACCCACAAGACCCACAGACACCCTATGCCCAGCAGTGCTTCGGAGACCAAACTCCTACTGTTGCAACATCAGATCACATTGCAGCCATACCCGAGATGGTGCAGCGTTGGGTAGGAGGCCGCTATGTGGTTCTCGGAACNGATGGCTTCGGACGCTCTGACACCCGCGATGCACTACGCTCATTCTTNGAGATAGACACAGACAGTATCGTGCTAGCAGCACTTTCGGCCTTAGAACAGGACGGCGCTATGCCCGCCGGTACCGTTGACGATGCTGCAGCCAAGTTAGGNGTCGAGCGCGAGAGATACGACAAGACGGACTAGGATTNCTTGTCCTGCCACCACTCGCCGACTTCNTCAGAATTGTCTTCGCTGTCTCCAATTGACTCCTCTTCTTGTTGATCCTGTCCGGCTGCTGCCCACTCTTCTTCGGAGATTTCCCCGTCACCATCTGTATCCAATACTACTGACTTGCCGAGATTCTTCCTTCTACGTAATTCGAATACTGCGGCCAAAACAAGAATAAGCAAACAGACTGAGGATGTTAGCATACCTTCGGCCTCCATTCTAGAGTACCCCATGGACATTAGAACTGCTACGCCTATCTCGAATAAGATGTGAATAACAATCCATGCACATAGCTCGAAGAGAGCCTCGAAGCAGATNTCCTCGCTCATGTTGAAACCAGGNCANAGGATTAGGTAATCAATCCTCTCCCGGCATTGTGATATGGGCCAAGAAGTAGTTGTGCTGCAAGACATCACCTAGACTAATCCAATCCGGGACCTCGCCACGGAAGTTGTCGTACCTGTGCCCGGGAATCAGCCTCCAGTCAACTGGCAGACCACTCAGTATCTCCTTGGCTCTCACGAGGCTCCTCTGTTGCGCTCGGGGATCTCCTCCAGGAAGATCAACCCTGCCAGCACTCCTAACGAACAGAAGATCACCTGCGTGGTACACTCCGTGTCCGTGGATTGTGACGTGGCCGGGAGCGTGGCCCGGTGAGTGGGTTATGACCAGATTGACTGAGCCAGCNGACCAATCCACGCATTCTCCCGGCTCATTGTCCCAAGTATGGGTGAAGTCGACTTTCCTGAACACCACATTACCCAACAGACTCGGNACTCTGGCTTCCTCATGGCCCCAGACCTCTAAGTCAGGGAATCGTTTCATCATCCCAGGATAGCCAGCGGCATGATCACGGTGGGTGTGAGTGTACAGGAGATGAGTGGGTTCCAGCCCTTCTTTCTCGAGAGCCTCGGTCCACAACTTGGCGTTGAACGGATCGATTATCGCAACCACTCCGTTGTCCCTGTCTATGAATGCGGTGTTCATGTTCATCAGGTTCCCCATCTGAGTAACCCAGACCTCCACCCCGTCCTCCCAGACAGAGATGTGGAACTCGCCATCACTTAGCATGACCACTCGCAGCGGTAACCGCCGCATAGGTGTGGCGGCGCTACTGTCTCGGGGCAGGCTTCAAAGCGTGGCCTCCGAGTCGCGGTACGTGGCACGAATGCCCTCCACATACACCCTGCTAGGCGGGCTCGCGCCCGGTCTACTGCTTCGGCTGGGAGTCTAAGGACTCCCTGCGAAGCCCGTTGGGAGAAAGAAATGGCATACGATGCGCAAGAAGTNGAGACTCGCTGGCAGAAGGCTTGGGCCGATGCTGGGGCATTCGAGGTCGAGATTGACCGTAGTAAGCCCAAGTTCTACTGTCTCGAGATGTTCCCTTACCCATCCGGCAGCATGCACATGGGTCACGTGCGTAACTATTCCATTGGGGACGCAATGGCTCGATTCCATCGCCTGATGGGNAAGAATGTACTCTATCCGATGGGATACGACTCCTTCGGGATGCCTGCAGAGAACGCGGCCAAGAAGGAGGGTGGCCACCCACACACCGTAACTCACCGCAACATAGCCAGCATTCGGGCCGATCAGGAGAGNATGGGNTACTCGTACGATTGGCGACGCTTCCTTGCAACCTCAGATGTCGATTACTACCACTGGAACCAGGAGATGTTCCTGATGCTGAACGAGCGAGGATTGGTTGAGCGCAGAATGGCACCAGTCAATTGGTGCGTGGACTGNGACACAGTTCTGGCGAATGAACAGGTCAAGAATAACCGCTGCTGGCGCTGCGGCCTTGAGGTCGTTCAACGTGACATGGCACAATGGTTCCTGCGCATGACCGAGTACTCGGANGAGTTACTAGACGAGATCGAAAATATCGCNTTCCCTGAGAATGTCAAGNCGATGCAACGCAACTGGATTGGCCGGTCCCACGGCGCCCANATTGACTTCCGGGTAGCCGATTCAGACTCAGTAATCGGAGCCTTCACCACCCGTCCAGACACTATCTTTGGCGTCACCTTCGTTACACTCTCCCCCGAGCATCCTCTGTGCGAGGAACTGTGCTCAGGCACCCAGTGGGAGGCGGACTGGCGTGACCTCCGAGACGAGTGTGCACGCATGTCCGAGTTTGAACGCATCAACATGCTGAAGGAGAAGAAGGGTGTTTTCCTAGGCCGCCATGCAATCAATCCGCTTAATGGAGAAGAGGTGCCGATTTACGCAGGCAACTTCGTTGTCGCATCCTATGGCACCGGCGCTGTGATGGCCGTTCCTGGACACGACCAGCGCGACTACGACTTCGCAGAGAGATACGGCATAGAAATCCGCAGAGTACTGATTGAGAAGGAAGGTGACGACCCTAACGCTGCGTTGAGTACCGCCTTCGAGGGTTACGGCCCAATGGTCAACTCCGGGTCCGATATATTCGATGGACTCGCGGGTCAAGAAGCAAAGGATGCAGTGATTGCCGCGCTAGAGTCTTCTGGAGCNGGCAAAGGCACAGTCGAGTACAGACTGAAGGACTGGCTGTTAAGCCGNCAGCGATTCTGGGGCACACCGATTCCGATGATCCACTGTTCGGACTGTGGAATCGTNCCTGTCCCTTCCTCAGAACTGCCTGTCGAGTTGCCGCTNGATGTCACCTTCAGTGAGGACCAGAGTGGCAACCCACTAGCTTCCCACGACTCCTTTGTCAACACATCCTGCCCCTCCTGCGGTGGGACAGCCAAGCGCGAGACCGACACGATGGACACCTTCTATGACTCATCTTGGTACTTCATGCGATTCTGCGATGCCAACAACGAATCGGCCCCGTTCAATCGCAAGGCGATTGACTACTGGATGGATGGAGGCGTNGACCTNTACATCGGNGGTATCGAGCACGCAGTCATGCACCTCCTATACGCNCGCTTCTTCACTAAGGTCACNCGAGATGCCGAGATGAACACAGTCGGTGANCCGTTNGGTACTCTGGTCTGCCAGGGCATGCTCAACGCNCCTGCNCCGTTCTGCTCAGACTGCAACGCTGAGTTCCATGTTGATCTGTTTGNTNCCGACTGCCCNNCCTGTGGAGAGAGTCTTGGNNCTCGCTCGGTGAAGATGGGTAAGTCGCTAGGAAACACAGTCAGTCCCGGAGAGATGGTGGACAAGTATGGAGCTGACACAGTCCGACTGTTCATTCTCTTCGGAGCCAACCCCGAGGCAGGGATGGACTGGTCGGACAGCGCGCTGGAGGCCAACCACCGCCAACTCCACTCGATTNTCGATGCAATGGAGTCCGCCCTGACCATGGGCAACTCTCCGGGCTCACTAGATGACTGGATACTTGCTAGACTCAGNGTAAATCAGGCTGCTTGGAGGGANTCAATGTCCAATGTCAGTATACGAGAGGGTGTGATGACAAGCCATTACGAGATGCTTTCTGATTGGGCTTGGTACATCAGGCGTGGAGGTAATAATCGAGATACTGCAAGGCAGTTCCTTCTTGGCTGGATTCCCATGCTAGCCCCCGCGACTCCNCATATCGCCGAAGAGTTTTGGCATTCTGTCGGTCCCAATGAGATGCTGGCCTCCCACTCNATTGACGAGCCTACTGNCCTCTCACAGGAAGATGCTGTTGTACTAGCCCGNGAGNCCTANCTCAAGGAACTAATCTCAAGNGGCAGAGGTCTGCGAGAGTTGGCAGAGAGNCACACTGAGGAAAAGATCNCTCGTGTGGTGGTTCAAACCTCGCCTGCTTGGAAGGAAGAGTTAGCGAGGGAATCGATTCGCCTCGATGCAGAAGGATTTGACTTCAAGTCCGGAGGAATGGACCATCTGAAGTCGATGGATGTATTCTCTGATGAGCAGATGCGTGGAGAGGTGATGCAGACCTGGATGGCTCTTACGACAGGCAGCAAGAAGAAACGAGGACGAATCCATACTTGGTCACAGGGNGAGAAACAACTTATTCTGAGTGTCATAGACGAGGCTTCAACCATCAACATGAACTCGGATTTCATCGCACAAGCTCTTGGGGTTTCATCAGTCGAGGCTTACCCAGCAGGCGAGGGAGAGGATGTTGCTGGCAAGGCACGATTTGCATTCCCACTAGAGCCAGGAATTGCCTTCCTCTAGGTGTAAATATGCCCTCAGTAGTCCTTTTTGACGACGCATGCGGAACTTGCAGTCGCTGGGCTTCTTTCATCAATCGATTCGACAGATTAGANAATCTTCGAACACTCGGACAGGACACTGAAGAGGGGNCCCAGTTACTATCGAACAGGCCCGAAGAGATGCAGGGTGTGGACTCTGTGTTCATCATCACAGAGGACGGCCAATGGCATGCCAAGAGCGGAGCCGTCTGGAGAATCGCATCTAGGTTAGGTCTACCGTGGTCGTTCGGTGCGGCAATATGGCTGGTACCATATCCAATCCGCGACCTATTCTACGACATCTATGCAAAATTCAGGTAAGCCCTCACTCGGTGGGTTCATGGAGCCTCTTTCTCTCGATGTGACGTTGAGTGACGAGAAGAGCGGTAAACGAGGGCGGGGACGCCGTCGACGCCGCCGAGGCCCAAGGGGTAGGAACGGAACCCCTCAGAAACAAAGCCCGGCGGCCGATACAGAAGCGGTGGAGCGTGCGATTAACCGATTCTCTCAGAATCCCCCTCCGATGGGCATTCCCGCCGAGATAGATCCACCTCCTAGAAGAATTGACGTCACTTGGAAGACTAAGGCCGTAAGCAAAGACGTGCAAACTAAGGCGGGAAAGATTGCATGCATTCCTGGTGAGTTTGGCTTCTTGCCCGAAGAGAGGGTGCAGGAAATTGCAGAGAAGTTAGATCATCTACCAATCACTCTTGAGCAGGCACTATCGCTTCGCAGTGCCCTGAATCAGGAGAAGAGCGTCTACTCCCATTCTCGACTTATGAGAAGAGCCAACGAGCTAAGTCGAAGATACAACTCTGGCGAGAGNGTAATCGCCCTCTCCAAGCGCTTCGATGCTCCACCGGTCAATACCTTCAGGGCGATTTTGACNGGGCGTGGATGGTCCAAGAGCCGAATCAAGGAAACTCTGAACAAGCAACCACANAGGCTCAACAAGCGCGATCGTGAGCAGTTTGAGTTGGCNGAATCGGTTGACAGAGTCAGCTCAGTNGATCAAAGCGACACTCAGAGCGCTGCCGAAGTCTTTGAGGATATATTATGCGACCACTTCGAATCTCTGGGAGTAAGGTTCCGCCGCCAGGAGGAGTTGTTGACAGAGCAGAAGCACAGCGAAGGAAGAGCTATCATCACCCCCGACCTNCTTTTCTTGGATGATGTCAGGATTAACGGTGTTCCTTGCGCCTGGATTGATGCCAAGCACTTTTTCGGAGCCGACCTCAAGTTCCCTCGAAAGAAGACCCAGAAGCAGGTGGACCGATATGTCGCAGAGTACGGCCAAGGCAGCATCGTCTACAGACACGGATTCTGCGACGGGCTGCGCCTGAAGGGAGCAGGGCAACTAGACGCTAGTCCATTGGACCTGTCTCCCTTGGATGACTTCCATGAGAAGGCTAGGAACGGCTCATGAGAGATNGCAGACCTTAGTCTCTAATCCCTTGAGTCCGACCTTCTCTAACTCTGCAATCACGCTCTCGACCCATTCACCTTGGTCTGCTGGATCTGCTGGGGCTATCACTATGCTCTCTCCTAGCATGCATAGCATCACCTCGACCTCCTCGTCTAGACCAGCACTAGCGACAGCGCCAGCAGCCATATTCACCAATTCGTTGCGAGAAGAATCGTCGATTAGCCCACTTTCTCGTGAGAATGCACCTGCTGATTGAATCAAATCACCCCANCTCTCAGGCCCCCAATCACCTTGTGAGAGACTCTCCATCTGTCTCAAGCCAGCCTCGCTGATCGCCCGCTTCCAATCGGGATTATCGATATACACNGAGGTATGCTTGCCCGAACCCTGCCTCCAAGCGAGCACTAATGGGGTTGCGAGNCTCCATCCCTCTGCCCTGCCCGGCCCGTTGAGTAGTTCAGAACCGTGGTATGGGGAACCTGCCTCCAATCGCCGCTCGACNCCTCCTGCCGCNAATGCAGTAACATCTCCAAGCCCGGTCGAACGCAAACGTTCGACCCTGTGAGCGACCGAATACGCTCTTCTCAGACTCTCNTCGTAAGGTAGNCCGACCGCTCTTTGGAACGCCATCGCGGATGCTATCGCTCCAGAAGCCGAGACTCCGAAGCCCTGAGCGGTCGGAAGCGAGATTGTCACAGATACACCCCAANCGATGCCCGAGACCTGCGGTACTTCNGTGACTAGGGCATCTAGGACTGCTTCGTATAGTTCAGAGTCTCCTTCCGTAGACTCGAATGTCACTGTGAGACCGAGCTCCCCGTCCTCACCGTAAGCCACCACCTCAACCCCATCATCGACACACAGACCTGCCCCTAGACTGCCTTGTCGGATAGGGTCTTCAGACTCGTCACTGACAGTAAAAAGAAGGGTGATGTGACCTCCACACCGACCTCTGCCTAGGTACCGAGGCATGTTCGCTCATGAGCATTCAAGCCAAGAATGCTCGGACTAATCAGAAGACAGTTGCAATATCTTCTTTGATCTCGTCGAATACCCCGGAGAGNTCAGAGATTGCTTTCTCGAATGCTACTCTAGGTGTCATTGAACCATCGGTCTCGAAACTCAGGATGAACTCACCCGGTACATCNTCGAGAGTGATGGCGTCCTTGAAATCCCTAGACTCCTCGGTTCCNGNNCCAACGTGGTTTANNTCATCTGTNAANTGGTCCACCTTATCCAGGTCTTCCAGCCTACCGTCGCTATCAAAGTCCTTGGCCTTGATTGAGAGCTTCAGATTCCACAGAATCTTGGCCTTCGTCTTGTTGTTTAGAACCCCGATCTTCCTCTGTGTGAATGTGGTTCCACACACTGGAGACCACTTGGCGTGTTCATTTCCACGACCCATGATTGCGGTCGCGTAAAACTCGATCATCTGACCTTTAGACAACTTGGTAAGCGGGATACTGCGGTACTTCTCGGGGATGTTGAGGCGCGCCTCACCTAGATAGCTCATGTCTCCAGCTGTAATCATCCTGCCACCTTCTGTGCCGAACTCCTTGCAGGTGTAAATCATCGTGCACAAGGGACATCCCCTGTCCCTGGCCACCAAGTCAGCGCACTCTGGGCACTCATCTTGGAAGTAGAACTCGTTGTGAACGGTTGGAATAGGAATCATTGCCAGTCTTTGAGCGATCATCTCATCGGGCAGTGGGCCGTTAGTCTCCCAGACTTCTCCGTCCTGCTCTATGGTCCCCATCTCGAAGCGAACCTTGTCTATGGCCATCTTCGGAGTCTCAGCCATTAGAGTTCGGCGAATTGCGTTAACGAAGGCACGGTCGGTGTCTGTGAGTAGGATTCGAATCTGTTCTTCGTTCTCTTCGATAATCTTCGTCTTCACCATATAATCACCTCAAACTCGACGCCCTCGACGCCCTCCCTTACTCTTAGTCCCGTCCGTTGCTACGGGTGTAACGTCTTCGATTCGGGTTATTTGTACTCCGGCGCGGGTCAGGGCCCTGATTGCAGAGGTTGCGCCTGGTGCGTTGTGTGATCGATTTCCTCCAGCACCGCGATATTTGACGATGACCTGACTGAATTCCTTCTCAGCAAGCATCTCAGCCATCCTCTCGGCAGCCCTAGTCGAGGCGAACTGGCCTCCTGAGTCGCTACCGCCCTTGGTGACCATACCGCCTGAAACCTTGCAGATTGTCTCCGCACCGGTCAAATCGGTGGCGGTCATGAGTACATTGTTGTGAGTAGTGTAAATGTGCAAAATAGCTTTCCTAGTCATCCGACTCACCATCCTCCTTCTCAGGCACTGTGTCATCAACGGTAGGTGCGTTGGCTGAATCTGACTTTATCTGCTCTACGAACTCGGCATCCGTATCGCGCTCAGAAACCTCCTCCTCTTCCAACTCTGATACCATAGTTAGGCGCAGTTGTTCCATATCCTTGCGGAACTGGTGCTCAGGGTCGGCGTATGGAGAATTAGTAGAGTACTGGATATTGTCCTCTTCTTCTCTGAGAACGTGGTACCCTGGAACGGTCATGCGCTGGTTCCCAATACAGATGTGCCCGTGGACGATGAGATTCCTAGCGGAGCGCATTGTCGGAGCTAGACCCTTGTAGTAGACAACAGACTGCAGCCTTCGCGAAAGCATGTGCTCGACTTCAATCTGCAAAACATCGTCGATATCTGAACCCTCGCTCAATAGTCCCTTACGGTACAGTGAGTCAATCAGGTCACCCTTTTCGCGGGCGAAGTGTCCCTCGCTTGAATCAACTCTCCCGATAAGCTTCATCGCTTGGTTCCGGTGCCGGCGAAGAGCAGACTTCTCGCGCCAAATCTCACGCATCCCTCCAACCCTCTTCAGGCCATACTTACTCTTGAGCTCGTGCTCCTCTTCGATTCTGGCCTGCTTCCAAGGATGAGTTGGAGTGCTAGTCTTGGGCCTCGCAAACTTTGGATCTCCCATCTAATCACCTCACTTCTTGCGTTCGACACCTAGAGTAGCGCCACTCCTGCCGTTGGACCGTAGTCTCTGTCCGCGGACTTTGTGTCCACTCCTGTGCCTCATCCCGCGGTATGCCTTGACTCCAGCCATCCTAGCAATGTCGTCGTCGCGAGTCATCTTGACCTCCATAGCGACGATGTGAGCATCCTCATTGCTCTCAAGGTCACGCTGGCGGTTAACTAACCACCATGGGACAGCAGTTGCGTAATCGTCTACAGCAGTTCTGAGACGGTCCTGCTCCTCGTCGCTTAGGTGTCCGCCTAGAGTCTTTCCATCTATTCCGGCCAAGCGACAAATCTGATTGGAGGTTCGCATGCCGATGCCCTTGATTGAAGTCAGGCCTATCGAGATTGGTCGCAGACCGTCGATGTCGCTGTCCGCCATTCGTAGGATGTAAGAGAAGTCATCTCCTAGTTCGGCTTCATCAGGCATAGTGTACGGTTCCCCCGTGTTCACCGGTTTCCCAGTGGCCCATTGGGCATCTGGGCGACCTACCTTCCCTATTTGAACCGATTGGCCGCCCCGTAGGGGCGTCAAAATCTACTCCTTACACACCACATACAGACTTTGAGTGCCAGATGAACGCTCTAAGTCGATGTCGACCATGAACCCCTTCGAACCCTCAATCTGCTTTAGTTCGCGGTCGAGCCTTCGCTGGATAGTTGGGTGCACATCCGGATCGAGAGAACATCGTAGGGTGATTTTCCCAATACCGTTCTTGGCGATTGAGGAAGCGACCTGGTCGATGGTGTGGAGCTCGGGAGGTCTTAGCCGGTGTTGTACAATTTCACCGGTGGCGACAACGAATCCACTAAGTTCGTCAGAATCGATTAACGGGTCAGTGTGAATGAGCATCGGTCTGCGACCCTCCAGTCTGAGCCAGCTATATCCTGAGTCATCTCTAATGACTTGCTCCAGCCAAGCTTCCTGCAGTCCACTCTGCACAAGTGCGGGGTCGACTATCGTGAGATGGGCTCCGTATGGAGGAGGCTCATTCATCACGACGGTTTCCGAGTTTCTGGGATTACCCTCTATCTCTGCGATGACGTTCTTCACACCCATCCTGACGCAACGGTGACTTACCTCAGACGCCAGTGAACCAATCCAAAGTGATAGCCGGTCAACGCGCCCTCCGCCTTGACTCAACCACTCCCAAGTGAAATTAGCTCCGGGCAGAGCCATCCTAACATTGGCTTCGACCAGCCCCCGCTGATCATCTCCTAGCCTAGGCGAGAGGTCTAGAAGAACCGCTGGCCCATCGGGCCCGCTCTGAAGCTGATCCGCCCATCCCTCTAGTATGGAAGCCACCGAAGGCTCCATCTCATCGATATCGTGATTCTGGGCATCTGTAGGTCTTGCTGGATCGAGATGAAGCATGGCGATTGGAGGATGAGCTCTAGTCCCAGCCTGTCTGAGGCTGTTCCAGTACTCGGTAATCGCCCCCTCTGAGTCTGAACCATTACCGATGACTACCCTGTCCATAGTCCTCTGCAAATCATCTTCCTTCGAGTTGATGTACATGTTAGCAGCACACAGAACAGCAATATTCCCGTCTTTCTCTATTCCCAAAACAGGCCGCACAAGCTCTTTGCCATAGGCTATGAGTTGGAGTCCTGAACCCGCTGCAGCATCTAGGATTACTCCTGCAGGAAGAGACTCACCGTCTATCCTCTGTGCGCGAGCTAGAGCAACGAACCAAGGCGTAGAGAGCCGGCGCATATCGTCAGTCATGTGGAATTCGGGCTCGCCCCGCCTCGCAGAAGTCGCTTTGACCCTCTTCCTGGCCTCATTGGCTATGCCCTCTGAGGGGTTGAGTGCAGTATGCCCGTCACCATCAGTCACGCCACGCCCTCCTACAACTCAGTCAAGTCTCTTTCGCGCACCTAGGCTATCGGGCCACGATTGATGGTCAACTCAAAACGTAGCCAGGACTGCTCCAATTCATGCCCTTCGTTGTTACCGTATGCGATTGGAGGTGGAAGCAGTGTGGTATGTGTGGTGCCCGTAGTTATGCCGGGTAGAAGACCTCTATCACCATCTATGTCGAGACCGATGGTCGACCATCCGAAACCATCTATGTAAGAAGGATCATCCCCGGCGGTGACAATCAGGTCACCCTCATCGAGCTGCTCACCAGTATCTGCATCCCAGACCACATAGTGAACCTCAATCTGGTCATTATCATTGATGTGGAGCTCTCTATCCTCGGTTCCCTTGAACACGGCGACGTCGAGCAGCACCTCGGCATTGACCACAGAGAGATGACTAGCCACGACCGTGAATTCACTCTCTGTCAAGTCCTCAGTCAGCTCGATTTCCCTGAAACCACTCTCATTGGCCCCGAGACTGATTACATCGCTGATGTCGTTCTCAGCGGAGAACAGCACCCCGGATCCGATAATCTCCAGAACTAGGTCGACTGATTCATTCCCTCTGTTGTGCACCACTATCGTGGCCCTATCTCCATCTCCCTGATGCTCCCAATCACACCGCAACTCCCCCGGGTACAGGAATACATCATCCTGTCCAGAGAGGTTCTCTGGCCACTGCCAGTCACCTTCTCTAGCCGAGCAGGTGTCGAACAGGAGGTTGACCTCCCAAGCGTATCTACCATCAATCACTGGAGCGTCAGCAGGAGGTCCAAATGAATCCTCGAGATTAGCACTGAAATTCCATGCAGCGAGACCTATCCAGATGGCTGAGAGTAGTAGCACGATCGCAGTCCCTATTGAGAGCATTAGAGTCGCTCTGGGAACGACCATCTCGTTAATCCCTAGAGGTATTGGAGGGTGTTCAACCTCGTCGGGGGTATCCGATATCCAAGACCTCGTCACAGTAACCGTGTGACGACCGTCTGCCATCAACGTTGGCGTAACTGGTTATCCTAGAATCTAGAATATCAGTCAGTCTTGTAGAAGCGATTTCTCGTTACGCTGGCCCAGCCATGATACTAGACCTAGCTCGCCGGCTAGTACCATCAACGCAATTAGCAGTGTGACAGGCTCCGTGATACCCTGAACGAAGATTAGAGCCACTAGGACAGCCAGAATCAAATCTGCCAGACCCCAGATTCTGAGAGTCCTGCGTAGTTGCATGATACCAATCACCCAGACAGTTGTGGAAAGCACAATCAGTAACGTTGGCAACACTATCGAGGTGACATATCCGGCCAGTCCAATCATGATTAGTAACATATGAGAGTTCACAGCCAACATCATAGTCCACTTCTCGCCCTTGAGTGGTACAGTCAACGCACACAGAACAAGCAGGACTAGTCCTGTTAGCAGAGTTATCTCGGGGAGAACTTCGATCGAAGTTTCGAACCACGCACCGATAGAAATCAGGGCAAGCAGCCCCGCGGGAATCGCTAACCCAACTGCAGTCGGCTGACGGTATCTCCAACCCTGATCTATGCAACTCGCTACGGCGAGTATACCAGCCGGGCCGAATGATATCAAAACGACGAATAGGGCCCTTACCCCCCTGCCCGATGCTCCCTTCCAGTCATCTCTCTCCAGCTGCACTCTCTTCCTGTCGACTAGGATGTCTGCGATCACACACAGTATCAGCACGGACTCCAACAGTAGCCACGGCAACTTCCATTCTAGCATGTTACCCTCAAACGGGTCAATCGTTAGCGGGAAGGGAAGCGCCTCAACCATCACCGCTCCAAGCATCCTGCCTGCGAGAAGTGGTAGGACAATCCAATCTAGTGCGATGGGAATTCTATTCAGCAGTCTATCTTTACCGATTAGTGATATCGCTGACAATGCGAGCAGCAGGGTAATCAGCACAGCCATATCTAGCAAATCTCTGTTGCTGCTACCAGGGCCCAAGTGAGAGATGACATGAATCGCAACCAGACCGACTATCGCTGCTGCGATCGGCATCTCCATGCCAAATATATGCGGTAATTCGAGATCGAGCCGTTCGGTTCTGGCCCTAGCGATAGCAATCAGCGCAGTCAGGAAGATTCCTACGGTCACGAGCAGCAGTGGATTTGGACCTGTGAGCAACCCGATGAGAACTCCCGAACCGAGAACTAGAGCGAGGATTGCGAGCACCACGGTCGGCTTATGGCTGACATCTGTCGTGTACAACTCAGCCAAGCTATAGGTCTCACCTTTGTGCCTACTCTTCCTTCTCTTGGCTTCCATCTCGCCACGAATTGGTTCGTAGGTCGAAACTCCACCATCTCCTCCCTTGCTGGCTTCAGCGGCCATCTGTATTCTAGAATCTCTCTTGGCAATACTCCTTAGCTCGGCGCGAATCTCTCCTCTAGCTACTAGCCATATCGAGCTGACAGCAAACATCCCGAGCGAAGCAGCCTGAGATATCGCATCCTCATCAGAGAATGCCAGAGCAGTAGTAATCACGAGCAGCCAAAGTGCTGCGAGAGCAGGGTTGAGCAGTTTCTCTATGGTGCCGGAGCGTGGAAGATAGACTGCAAGCACACCGGCTGCGAGAGCGACGGAAACCATCGATGAGTCGAAGTCAGGGAGAACATCGGTGGAAGCCAGTTCCAGCACAGGGTCCCGACCGGATAGGGCCAGTAGAATTGGCATACTCATCAGCGCTAATCCGCCTGTGTACAGACTCTCACGAGAACTACCTCTTGCGAACATCAGAATCATCAGACTCAGGCACAGCAAAGCTGAGAGGGGAACGAACAGGCCGTTCCTCCATTGCATTGCAACCAATGAGACAGTCAGAATAGCAGCCATCGCCACGGGATCTCCTATCCTCAGACCCATGACTTCGCTCACAAGATGTAGACCAACCAACATTGAGACTAGGATAATTAGCGTGATTGCATTGAAGCCGCCGAATTGCGACATCAACAGTATTGTCAACATCGGCAACCAAAGTCCGATAGACCACAACTGAAGAGCACCTGAGTCACGAACCGAGGCAGAGACTTCGCTCAGTCCGAGGAACTTGGATGCCAGATTGACACCCTCCTCACCCATCCTGACATTGACCACTATCATGAGAATGCAAGCGGTGGCCAGGTACGCACCTAGAGGAAACGGCTCGAGATCGATTATAGTACCCGGATCGACCCTATCGTTGGCGACTAAAAGAATCCTGATTGCTTCCTCTGCCAGTTCCTCTATCATCACCCATCCCCATGGGAGAAGTACGGTGATTCCCGCCAGCGCCGACGACTCCCTTTTTACAGCCAGTATCGCCGTCCCAATATGCATCGCTGCAAGCAGACCCAGTAGTAACGCACCTCCATCACCGCCAGCATCAGAAGATTCTGTTGGAACCAGTATGACGAGTAGACCCAGTACGACCACAGAGCCGACCCAGAGTACCCTGTCAGTCACCCTGTCCTGGTCCCTAAGCAGTACGAATCCAGTCACAATGGTGGCTAAGATGGTGAAGAGTTCGTACGAGTCTATCCATGCAACCAGATCTCCCGAACCATCTCCGAAAACCAGTATTGCAACCAGGGGGACCGCTGCTATACTCAGAGGCGTCATCACACGCATCGATTCTACACCCCTTACAACAAGATACGAACCTCCGAAGCAAGCGCCCAGGAAAGACACTATTCCCAGCGCGTATCCAACATCCTCGCGACTGGATGCGACGGCTAGCAAAGCCCCCACCATCCCCATAGAAACGGAGACACCCCAGAGTCCGGGCTGACCCAGTCCGACCACCTTGAACGCCTGTGAGAACCAATTCTTCTCGCGCGCGAAGCGGGCTGCCATGGTTGCGTTGATGGCAGAGACAACCATCAGCAGAACGAACAGGAGGAGCGAGTCATCGAGAGCCAGGATTCGCAGTGAGCCGAATTCGAACCCACCAGTAATCGCATGCATACCAATCCACAGATTGGATGCCGCCACGCCCAGAGCAGCCAGATTGCCGGACTGCCTGTGCAGAGCTAAACCGTGTACTAGCAGGGTAGCAATCAGAATCATCCCAGCCACGCCCATCTCACCTATTACCGAGCCAGCGGTCGACCCGATTGCTAGCAGAACGAGAGTGGACTGCGCGGCAATCGCATCGTGGTCATGGCGATAGGCAACGAATATGTTGACAGCGACCAAAGTCAGAAGAAGAACTCCTAATGCTTCGAGTCCGATGTAATCCCAACGATTGAGCTCAATCGCAAGCCCATAGAGGACCTTCATTGAGATAATCACCCAAGTTACCCCTAGAATCTTCATCCTTGGATTCGGGACCCACATCTCCCCGAGTGCGAAACCCAACGAAGCGAGTAGAACCAGTACAGCGATGGCGGTCAGCGGAGAGAGCGCCAATCCTGCCTGAACGCCGATGGCGCTGTAGACTAGAATCATCGCAATCATCAGACCCCAGTTTACTCCCCGCTCTCCCTCGGCTGCGATTTCGGTAACGATGTCGCGCTCAGGTGCGACGGGAACGGTACCGTCTTCCTGGATTGCGCCAGCCTCGGTTCCGTCGGGTTTCTTGAACGGGTCGAACATTTCCCCTAGTGCCTCATCCACAGCAGAAGCAAGCTCTTCTCGACGCTCTTCGCTCCTTTCTTCAGGGACCTCGATATCGCCTATGTCGATGTCGATAGAGCGTCGAAACTCCTTCTCGCGAATGATTCTGTCATCACGCTCATCGCCATCCATCGGCCCGTTACCGAAGCCGCTCCCGCATAATCGCATCCCCGTATAGAACACCTGAGAAGCCGGCTTGACCGTGAGATTCGAGGTTACGGACGAGCCGCAACGCTTGAAGGGAGAATCTTGGCGTAGGGCGTCATGGAGTCATCCACCATGTCCGGCGACTCCCGCAACTTCGCCACCCCTCTAGCCTCTCATGGATTGGATCCCGAAGGCTCAGTTCACTGGAATCTTGGCTGGGAGGAACTACATGAGTCGGCTGTAGAACTGGGTGAAGCCAAACTCACGGCAGATGGCGTTTTACTGGCCACCACTGGTGAGAGAACAGGACGATCACCAAACGATCGATTCATTGTCGATGAGGCTGGCTTGGCTGAGGAGGTACTCTGGGGCGAGGTCAACAGACCAACGGCCCCTGCCGTATTTGACAGGCTTCTGGCCAAGACCCGAGCACACCTAAACTCGGCCGAGAACCTATTCGTAAAGGACGCATTCTGTGGGGCCGACCCAGAATATAGGATGCCGGTCAGACTAGTGACAGAGAAGGCATGGCACGCATCCTTCATGCACAACATGTTCGTGCGCGCGACCAAAGAAGAACTGGTCTCCCATGTTCCTGAATACACCATCTTACATGCACCGGATCTGCGATCCAGCATGAGTGACGGAGTGAACTCTGATGTGTTCGTAATCATCGCTCTGGATAGGAAGTTGGTAATCATCGGAGGCACACATTATGCGGGCGAAATAAAGAAGGCGATTTTCACCATTATGAACCACATTCTACCAGCAAAGGGATTGCTTCCCATGCACTGTTCGGCAAACACTGATGGAGATAACACCGCGCTATTCTTCGGACTTTCTGGAACCGGTAAGACCACGCTCTCTGCCGACCCTGGAAGGGCATTGGTAGGGGATGACGAGCACGGCTGGTCAGACAATGGCGTGTTCAACTTCGAGGGTGGATGCTACGCCAAGCTGATTAGACTCTCAGAAGAGGACGAGCCGGCGATTTATGCGACCACCAAAATGCCCGGTTCGATTCTCGAAAACGTTGTTCTAAACGCAGACGGAACCCCTGACTTCGACAACGGCTCATTGACCCAGAACACCAGAGGCTCATACCCGATAGAGTACATCGAGAACCGAACTCCCGATTCGATGGCTGGAAATCCGAAGAATGTCGTGTTCCTGACTTGCGATGCCTTCGGTGTGTTGCCACCACTCTCCAAACTCAGTCCAGAGCAGGCAGCCTACCACTTCATGTCAGGATACACAGCAAAGGTCGCAGGCACTGAGATAGGCGTGACCGAGCCACAGGCGACCTTCTCGACCTGCTTCGGAGCACCATTCATGCCTCGCCATCCGAGTGTCTACGCTGACCTTCTTTCGAAGAAGATCCGTGAGAATGATGCCAAGTGCTGGCTCATCAACACCGGCTGGGTTGCTGGAGGTGCTGATGCGAGTAGTCGAATCAAAATCCGCTGGACTCGAGCTCTTCTCAACGCCGCCCTCGACGGCGATCTGGATGATGTTCTCTTTGTAGAGGATCCAAGATTTGGATTTCAGGTCCCAACCACCTGCCAAGGGGTACCGGACAACATCCTCCAGCCCAGAGACACCTGGCATGACAAGGAGACGTACGACAATGTGGCAAACCTGCTAGCTCAGATGTTCATCGAGAACTTTGAGCAATATGCAGAAGGCTGCAGCGAGGAAGTTCTCGCATCATCACCCAAGGTTCTAGTCTGACTCATAGGGTACCCTATGATTCGTACTCATTCCTCTCACTAGGGTCTTCACTAAAGTACTGGACAAACTCGTACTCATTCCCATCGTGATCGAAGAAGTAGTACCGATGCCTGTGAGGGTGATCTAGGTAGGTAGAACCCTGCTTGTACCCGGCTTCCTGCAATCGATTCGCCAACGCCGCTCCATCACTGACAACGAATCCGATGTGGTTCATGCCAGGATGAACGTATGGCTTGTGCGGCCCCTTCTCGGT
>PAYF01000024.1 GCA_002714745.1 Methanobacteriota archaeon
GTGCTATCTGGGACTCCTCCGAGGCTCAGGCCGTAATGGACCAAGGTGCAGATCTCATTGGTGTCGCCCGAGCTGGCATAGGGCACGCCGACTGGGCATCTCATGCAGGCGACCCTGACTACCGTCCCGCTAGACCTCCATTCACTCCCGAACACCTCGCAGAACAGGGGCTCAGTAAGCCGTTCATTGAGTACATGAGGAATTGGAAAGGCTTCGTCGAGTAGGCGTCTTGCTGATGAACCGACTTGCGTTTGGGTTGTCCATGGCGGGCTCACCGAGTGACGAACTCGATGCCATGCGAGATGCCTCCCAAAGCCCCGGTGACCGCGCCAGTTTGCGAGACATGAGGCAGGAGGGAAGACGCTCTGCTCGTGAGCGAATCGACGATTTANTGGATGCNNATTCNTTNGTNGANGTNGACGCCTTCGTNCAGCANNGAGGAACNGANCACAANATGCACCTNCANCGNCCNNTNGGAGANGGAGTNGTGGCCGGNCACGGAATGCTGGATGGNAGGAGNGTGGTNTGCTTTGCNCAGGATTANTCTGTNTTCTCTGGNACAATNGGCGAGATGCATGCCAAGAAGATCTGCAAGGTCGCAGAGTTCGCCGAGAAATCACAACTTCCTCTGATTTGCATCTGGGATGGAGATGGTCAGCGTGTGGAGGAGGGAGTCACNTCTCTAGGGGCCACNGGGAATCTACTCGATGTNATGGTGGCCTGCTCAGGTAGGATTCCTATTGTNTCGGTGATTCTGGGAACCGTCTCGGGTGTTAGCGCTCTAGCCGCAGGACTGTCAGACTTCGTGATTCTAGGTGCCGAGCACGGCCAGATGTTCATGCGCAGCCCGTACATGATTCCTGAGATTGTCTCCGGTGAGATAGACGAGGCTAGTCTTGGAGGGGCCGAGCAACACGCCAGTCGTAGCGGAATCGCATGTCTGATTGCTGATGATGAGTCTGATGCGATAGACATCGCAGCAGAGATACTGTCCTTCCTACCAGATCACACCCTCGCCGAGCCTGACAGGTTAGGAGGAAGTGATTCCTGGGACAGAGCCTGTGAGGCATTGGATGACATCGTCCCGGATGACTCCAACCGACCTTACGACATGCGCAAGGTGATTGGTGAGGTGGTCGACGAGGGACGCTTCGTCGAGTTGTTCCGAGACTATGCAGAAAACATCCTCATCGGTTTCGCCCGTCTCGACGGGCACTCGGTTGGGATTGTGGCCAACCAGCCCACAGTACTCGCCGGGTGCCTCGACATCGATGCTTCAGTCAAGGCAGCCCGATTCATCCGTACTTGCGATTCGTTCAATGTCCCAGTCGTCACCTTCGTGGATGTCCCNGGATTTCTNCCCGGTACAGTGCAGGAGTGGGGAGGCATCATCCGCCACGGTGCCAAGCTTCTGTATGCATACGCCGAGGCTACTGTGCCTAAACTGGCTGTAGTTACTAGGAAGGCGTACGGAGGAGCCTATTTGGCAATGAGTTGCAAGCATCTTGGTTCTGACTACAATGTCGCATGGCCCAGCGGTGAGTTGGCTGTAATGGGGGCAGATGGGGCTGTCAGCATCATCCACCGCAAGGAGTTGTCAGAGGCCGATGACCCAGAATCTACTCACAAGGACCTNTCTCAGGAGTACCAGAGGAAGTTCGGCGACCCGTATGTGGCCGCGAGGAACGGTTGGCTGGANGATGTAATCGAACCGTCCCAGACAAGGGCCAAACTGGTTCAGGCTCTGCGCCCCCTCAAAACCAAGCGAGAATGGGTNCCTCCGAAGAAACACGGGAACATTCCTCTNTGAGGAATGCTTGGAAAAGACTGATACCAACTCTCTTTCCGCCGGGTGCATGAGTAACCGAATACTGTCTACCACCATNTGTCTGCTGATATTGACTTCATTGGCCCCAACAGCCGCTGCTGTGGGTCCTTCTGACTCAGTAATCTGGGGAACTTCTTACGATTGGGCCAACTTAGAGGGAGATATAGAGGAACTATCTGGAATAGACACTAANGCAGTAAACGAAGATCTCGAGGAAGCTGCTGATTTCGCTGGATTCATAATCGAGAGCGACCAAGTGATTAGTGGTATGACACAGTTCTTCATCGAGACCTATGATGGGGATTTAGCAGTCGAAATTACCGATCCCAATGGTGCCACCCGTGAACTCAACGAGAGGGTGACAGAACTGACTGTCCGTCATGGAAGACTCGGAAACATAGGCTTCACAACNGCATGGACTGATGAGGACGAGAGCATTGACTTCTGGATGAGCGGTTCAACTGAGGAAATCTTCGTAATCGACGCTGTTTACACCGAATATGTCGATGATGACTTGATGGTTTACGGCGGCCACTTAGAGATGAGTGGGGAGTTCGCATTAGAGAACGAGTTGCAATTCAATCTCCAGATTATCGCCGCCGACGAGGTATTGGCACCTGAGCTTGGAATGGGATTCTCAGTTTCTTTCGAAATCCCATCAATCGAATCTGAGTGGTTAGCCAGCGAACCCCTAGACTATCTGCACCACCTAAGCGCACCACCAGCAGAGGAGAATAACGGTTCAGAGGAGNACGAAGAAGGNGCTGTAGGTGCCGAATACGACGGCGAAGGCGTCGGATTAATCGAAGGAGAGTTCTCTACTCTCACGGGCTATTCGGCATTTTTGTCGATAGATGGAGTTCCATCAGAGGATTTCGGAATTGACCTCGATGCATTCAATGTTCAACTCTCAGACAGCATCCCTGGCCAGGGTACTTTCTCAGAGAACATGACCGTCTTCTCTGGCGCAATGTGGGGACACGAATGTGATCCAGTAGGAGGAGTAGAGGAGTTGGACATCGACCCATCAACAAACGATACTATTTCTGCTCAGTGCGGCTTGGCTCCACCGATTTCAATGGGAATGGCATCGATGATGGGAATATCGATGCTCATGGCGTTCGACAGTGGTGTGAATGAACTATTCACAGCAATCGAGGAGCAAGTTGGTGCATGGCTGGAAGAAATAGCGCCCGAAGAAGAATCCTTCATCTGCGACAATGGTGAAGAGATTCCAGCTGAGTGGGAAAACGATGGTGAGATTGACTGTGAAGATGGCTCCGACGAGAACGAGACCGGAGGCGATGGGACTTACACTTGCGATAACGGACAAGTAATTCCCGCATCATGGGTCAATGATGGCGAAGAGGATTGTGAAGACGGCTCTGATGAGGATGGATCAAGCGAAGATGTCTTCCAGAAATACATCGATATGTATGAGGCCCTGAACAATTCCAATTTGCGCAAGACCATGGAAGCATTCGGAGAAAAACTAGAGCAACTGATGGAAGACAACGACCCTAGTGACCCAATAGCAACTCTAGATGATTTGTGCCCTATCATGTTCTGGGACACTAGTAATTCTAGAGTTCTAGGAATGGCTCTGATGGCTACCGATGAAGGAGATGATTACGAAGTCCTCCTAGGCCCTGATATCCTTGGAGTAAAGGATCACTCCTACGAATTGAGCGTAGTTTACCTAACAGGAAATGATGCTAGGAACGCGAAGTTAGACGCTCTTGGCCTTAGTGAACTAAAGGACCTAGCCCCCGAATCAAGGCATGATGTTGAGGAACTGTACGACATGCTCGGAGAGGATTTCCTGCCAGACCTTGATCAGACTGACACAGATGAGGATGGAGTAATCGATTACTTCGATCAGGATGATGATGGAGACGGAATTTTCGATTGGGAAGACTCCGAACCTCTTGTGCCGAATCAACAATCACCTCCTGGAGAAGAAGAGGGCACAGATGCAATACCTGGCCCCTCCGTTCTTGCGGTAGTGTCTATGCTTGGCGCGGCAGCATTGCTCATGCCTAGAAGAGAAGACTAGAAACGGCTCAGGTAGTATGAGTTCTAACAGGCCAGTAGCTATTGCCTTAGTCGGGCTTTTCTTGGTTGCTGCTTGGTACAGTACTTGGTTTGAGATTACGGCTACTGGGACATATTCTGAAGGCCTAGAAAGGGAGCCAACAATCCGGACTGAGTACATTATTGACAACAGCCAAGAAACATTTGAGTTGTCGATTGAAAACTCAACACCGCTCCTCCTCTATTGGCTACAGCGGGAGGACATATCTCCCGAGCCTACGGATCAGGAGCCAACCGATTCCGAGCCCACTTCTCAGACTAATTCAGAAGGAAGTGATCCATGCTCAGGCTCATGCTTAGGCCAAGCTAGAGTTGGGGTTGGTCTTGTCTTAGTTACGCTGTTTGCATCCCTTTGCTTATCCATCCGTCGCCCTAGTCGATTAGTCACCGCAGCTGTTGTGGCGATTTGGCTGATGGGCTCAGTGGTAATTCTTGCCGTGGTCCCACTATCCGCGGCAGCAGATTTCGGAATCTCGGACGATGGAGAAGAATCGTCTACAGGAGGGTTTGATACAAACACTCAGGAAACAGTGGAAGTAGACCAGTTTGCTCACTTTGAGGCCGACAGCAGTATGGGCATATCATTTGACGGAATTTCGTTCTATTACCAGTCACTGGGATTCGATTTAGGGCTACTTTCAGAGGATGATAGGCAGCAGGTGATCAACTCCGCACCATCAGAAGATGAGCCAGGTTATGAGTCACTGATAGGATTCGATGGAAAGATGACGATTGGTCCGGGAGGAATTCTCACTTGGTGGCTACTCACTGCTCCATTAGCCGCAATGATTCTGCTAGGCAGTAGAGAGTTTCTCGAGGAGGAGTGACAGCGAGGGTAACTCTCTCGCTCTTTCGGGTGCGAAAAGCAATCTCCAGGCTTCTAGATGCTGAGCTGCTACCATTATGACTGCGAATTCATCTGACTTGGCCCCATCTCCGTAGGAGATGGAAACCTGAATCTCTGCATCCAAAGGCGTACTATCGCCTCCTGCCGGAGCCGCATCTAGATCTATTCCAATCACCGCATCTCCATCATCGATAATCGCAGAGTCCCATGGCCCACTGACCAACGGGCGCCTGCCCTCTTCGGCAATTATCCGGCCCCCTTCATTTGACCAAGCAGCAGCAATCGCCCGGGCGGCAGATCCTCCTCCTCGAATCCTCAGCACGCACCCCTTGGGCTCGATTCCGATATGCCTGCAAGCGGCTACGAAGCCAACTCCGTCGGTACTGGTTCCAGACCAAACCCCGTCCTTACGTCTCAGCTGATTGATTGCATTGACTCCCTCAGGCCCATTTACACCAAGCCTCTCCTGAGGAGAGTGCTTGAGCGGGGCCGTGCAAGAGGTCCAGACCTCGCCTTCCAAATCTTCGACCAGTGATGCAAACTCATCAATTCCTCGCGCTTCAAGATACACCGTTGCAGCAGTCATCCCGAGGTATTCTCCTACTAGGGAGAACAATCGCGGAGTGAGTGAATGGGATATCGGATAGCCGGCAATTCCCCAGTAGACAGGCATAGGACTCCTATGCCGTCCTCTGTAATCTATGCAATGAAGGTTTCAAGGCAGACGGGTCGTCGGCGCGCTTGATGGACAGCGACCTCGAAATAGCCCGCAAGGCCACGATGCGACCCATTGAGGAGGTGGCTGAACAATTGGGACTGGCTCGCAGTGACCTTGTTCTGCACGGCCCACACATCGCCAAGGTGAACTGGGAAGCCATCAATTCGAAGAGANACTCCGANTCTGGATATCTAGTTCTGGTTACCAGNATCAGTCCNACCGCATTTGGAGAGGGCAAGACAGTCACCACAATCGGCCTCAATCAAGGTCTAAACGCGCGCGGGCACAACGCATGTTGCGTTATCCGTGAACCTTCGATGGGGCCNGTCTTNGGAATCAAGGGNGGCGCGGCAGGTGGAGGCTACTCTCAGGTTCTGCCAATGGAACAGATTAANCTGCACTTCACCGGTGACCTCCATGCTGTCACATCCGCACACAACCTGTGCTCTGCAATCATGGACAACCACCTCCACCGTGGCAATGATCTGGATATTGACATCAATCGGATTTATTGGCCCCGAACCATAGACATGAACGATCGCAGTCTCAGGCAGGTCACAGTCGGCCTCGGTGGAAAGTTCAACGGAGTCGTGCGCTCCGAGAGGTTCGACATCACCGCTGCTAGCGAAGTGATGGCAATCTTAGCGCTCTCAAAGGACTACGCTGACTTGCGCGAGCGAGTGGGACGAATCATCATCGCCAAGTCCAACGCAGGAGAGCCAGTAACAGCAGAGCAATTGGGGGCTGCAGGGGCGATGACCTTACTCTTGAGAGACGCTCTGATGCCTAACCTAGTACAGACTCTGGAAGGCAATCCAGCATTCATTCACTGCGGACCTTTCGCAAACATAGCCCACGGCAACTCCTCAATCATCGCAGACCAGATCGCCCTGTCATGCGCTGACTATGTCGTCACCGAGGCAGGTTTCGGAGCAGAGATGGGTGCTGAGAAGGCACTTCACATCAAGGCCCCAGCTGCCGGCAGAGTCCCAGATTGCCTCGTTCTCAATGCAACCGTGCGCGCGATGAAGATGCACGGCGATGGTTTCGCCTCAGGTGGAGGACGCAGGCCAACGACCGAGGAGTTAGAGACTGAGAACGTCGAGGCAGTTAGGGCCGGAGCAGCCTCGAATCTGCGCCGACACGTACGTAACCTGTCTGAGACTGGAATTCCAGTTATCGTCTCCATCAACCGATTCAAGCATGACACAGACGCCGAGATGGACGCCATTCGCCAAGAGGCAATCGATGCAGGTGCCCGTCAGGTGGTTCTCAACGAAGGATTTGCCAAGGGCGGCGAGGGNGCAGCTGAGTTGGCCGATGCTGTNGTACAAGCCTGTGCAGACCACGATGCTGCTGGCAGGCCTTACACTCCGATAGTNGACGAGGGCATGGCAATCGAAGAGACCATTCTGAAAGTAGCAACCAACATGTATGGAGCNGACACNGTCGATTTCAGCGATGTNGCACAGAAGTCTCTGGATTCGCTCAAGGAATGGGGCNTGGGNAATCTTCCTGTNTGTATGGCNAAGANNCAGTACTCATTCAGNCACGAGCCTAAGGTGCTTGGTGCNCCTACTGGATTCACCCTGCCGATTAGAGAAATCAGAGTTAACGCCGGTGCTGGCTTCGTTGTCGCAGTTTGTGGCTCAATGATGACTATGCCCGGGCTACCTACAAGACCTGCTGCCCTTGACATGGACATGGATAACGAGGGCAGACTGACAGGTGCTTTCAGGTAGGATGTGATTGAGTGCGCAGAATCAAGCGCTTGGATGAGGGAGTCAGGCTCCGCTTGGATGACGAGAACGACCTTTGGACTGCTTCACAACTCTGCAGCCCCGGAACACAAGTGGGAATGCTCTCACACCGCCGCGATTCGACAACTGGAACTCAGGCAGATAGCAGGGCCAAGAGTGCTGAGCGCAAACCAATGTGGATAGTACTCGAAGTCCAAGAGACTGCCTTCCAGCCATTTACTGACAACCTCAGGGTTCACGGGGTAATCACCGAGGCCAAGATCGACATCGGCAGTCACCACACCCATGTTATCAGCCCCGGCTCCGAGATAGAGCTGACACGAGAGGGCGGCCTATCGAGAGCCGACAACTCTCTTCTCAAGGAGGCCCTATCTGCAGGACACCGCCCTAAGTGTGGGTTGCTTGTAGTCGAGTCCGATGAGATCCTCGTCTTCGAGGTCGCAGCCCACGGGATTCGCGATGTCTCGCAGTTCACTATGCGAGGTGGAGGAAAGCGGGCTGACGACTCTACCAGCGTGCGCAAGGGATTCTTCGAGCAGGCCGCCAAGGAAGTCCAACTGGTCTTCCCTGAACAGATGCCAGTAGTTCTGTGCGGCCCGGGCATGGCCCGCGAGCAGTTTGAGAAGCATTTGCGTAATCTCGGAGCAAAAAATCAGACAATCAACACGGCGACTTCTATTGGTGGCAGGGCCGCGGCCAACGAGGTCCTGTCAGAAGGGTTGGCAGACTCTTTGCTGGGCGAACACGCGCTTGTCCAGCAGGTTCGAGCAATCGAGGAGGGGCTGAAGCGCATTTCGACCAATGGAGCTGTGGCCTTCGGCGCAGCATCAATAGAGTCTGCCGCAGGGCAGGGGGCAATCGAGACGCTGATCATCGAGGCCTCTATGCTTAGGGGCACGGAAGAATCACCAACTGCTCAATGGAACTCCATTTCAAATTCAGTCGAGACCTCCGGAGGCAAGGTAATTCAGGCCTCTGTGGACCATGATTCCGGACAGCAATTAATCGGCATGGGCGGGGCCATCGCCCTCCTGCGCTGGAAGACCGAATAGNCAGCCTCATCACCGCATCCCGACAGCGATGAGCGTGACCGATGCCACAGTGAGACTAGTTGGCTTCGGCAGGCCTGACGGCGATGACGCACCCTCAGAAGTGCTCGCTCATGCCGCGAATAGGGGTGCGAGCACCAGACTCGTGACCGACTCGCACAGATCAGATCTAGACCGGATAGACCAGGGTGCAATAGATTGGAGAGAGTATCTCGAAGGCACTCATTGGCTTGTNATCTCGGCATCGGCCTCGTTAGAGGGAGACTCTGCACGCTCTGCTTGGGGNGCATCGATGACATTCGCCGAACTTGAAGGNTCGAAGACGGTCATGATTGTCGATATGCCCGAGAATNCTGAGAGATTACCCGAGGCTTGGGGCAATGCGATAGAGAGNATCAGACAGGTCCATGTCCTCCTCATCCACTCTGATACTTTAGCCGAACTCTCTCGTCTGGAAGATGTATCCGAGCAAGATTTGCTGCTAGAAGTTCGCCAGAGAGGACTTGTCCCGCATGTATGCGGTTTCATCGAACCGAATCTTGTCCAAATCNATCACTCTCTGGGCTCTGTCAAGGTTAGTGCCGACCCCTCAATCTCAGAGATGTCNTGGCTGGCCGGATTCATCTGCAAACTACCNTCATCCGGTCCCGGACCACACGGCGTAAAATCTGCAGCCGAATCAGCCGGAATCATCGTTTAGATACCCAATCGAGGAATTTAGCGGAAACCCCTTTTGAAGGGGCACCCATTCGGCCCGACCCTCGGAGTTCTCGAGATGCCGCTGAAGCTTGGCCCCGCAGGGGTCCCTCTATCTTGCAAGGGTCGTACCATTGTCGAGGGTATGGACGACATTACCACTCTCGGACTGGACGCTATGGAGATACAGACTGTGCGCTCTGTTCAGCCGAAGAACTTCGACCAATATTGGCAAGCAGGTATCCTGTCATGGAATTCAGAATTGGAGATGAACATGCATGGNCCGTACTACGCCGAGTTGCTTGGCTCGCGCAGACAGAGGAACCGCACTCTCACTAAGATGGAGGCCAGCATGCAGGCTGGCAAGATTGTCAATGCACGACANTTGGTCTACCACGTNGGNCCCTACGGCGAATACGANCCGGGAACTGAGGCCAATGAACAGGTCGCCAACATTTTCGCAGGTGTCGTTGACAGAGTCAACCAGATTTGGGGCGATGCTTCTGAAGAGGAGGATTACGCAGCTTTCCCGTGGGTCCACGAGGCAAAACCCTCTCTAGTCGGGATTGAAACATCCGGACGTCAAGATCTGTGGGGTACCGTCGAGGAGGTCATTGAGGTCTGCAACCATGTCGAGGGNACTGTACCGGTGCTGAACATGGCACACATCCACGCTCGTGGACACGGTAGGATGAGGACCAGCGAGGACTATTCGGAGTTATTCGACCAAGTTCGCAAGAAATTCGGCGGCAAGAAGTTCTACTGTCACTTCGCCGGAATCGAGCATAGAATGGGCAACGCTCTGCACTACACTCAAATCAAGAAATCGGACTTAAAGTTCGAGCCATTCGCTGAGTACCTCGCCGAAGAAGGCGACTGGCTTGACATCACCATCATCTCAGACTCGNCCCTACTGGAGCACGATGCGATGTACATGCTGCAGCACTATGACAAGGCCAGACAGAGACTCTTGGAGATTAAGGCCCGGGATGAGAGAAGAATGAAACTCGCAGTCGAGGCTGGAATGACTCCTGAGGAGTTGGCTCTCTTGGAGAAAGAGGTCTCAGAATCCCGTGATGCCGATAAGACCGAGGACGCCGCCGAAGAGCCGGCCGAGAAGCCGAAGCCAGCAGCCAAGAAGAAGACGAAGCCAGCAGCCAAGAAGAAGACGAAAGCCATGATGTCATTTGATGATGAGAGTGACGATGACGACCCATTCTAGTCATTTTTCGGCTCGGAAGCCTTGAAGTCGCGACCATCTTGGCGAGTCTGCTACGGGACTGTAGCTCAGCTGGGAGAGCGCCGCACTGAAGATGCGGAGGCCGCTGGTTCAAGTCCGGCCAGTCCCACCATCACTCAGTATCAGAGAGTATGCTAGATTGGAACTNGTGGAGTTCTGTGATTCCCTCCGAGGCCGCATCTACCATGGAGTCTAATTCTTTNCGAGTATAGGTCGACTCCTCTCCAGTCCCTTGGACTTCTACAAAGCCACCATCACTGGTCATGACGACATTCATGTCTACATCCGCATTACTGTCTAGGATGTAGTCCAAATCAGTCTTGACCTCGCCCCCAACCATGCCNACGCTGAGCGCTGCAACATCGTTGGGCATTACAGCGGATTCGTGTGCCGTTTTCTCCTCATCTGTCAACTCTTCGACCTCGACTCCATTCCTGACTTGCTCTCTAGTCAGACGTCTGTCCTTAGGCAAGCACTCGCCGCTGGCAATCAGACGCCTTACGGCCAGACGCATAGCGATTGAAGCTGCAGTGATTGAAGCGCATCTAGTTCCACCATCGGCGTTCAGTATGTCGCAATCGATGGTGAGTGCAATTGGNCCCANTTCNTCTAGGTCGATTGCNCCGCGNAGNGAGCGCGCNACCAGNCTCTCAATCTCCTGCGTCCTNCCCTTGGCTCCGTTNCGCTCTCGACGAAACCTCCTGTCTGTCGAGCCAGGCAGCAGCGAGTACTCGGCGTGAACCCAACCTCGATCAGCATCGCGAGGAAACCATCTGGGCAGTGAGTCAGCCTTGGTGGCACAGGCTAAGACCATCGTGTCGCCCTGCCTGTACATCAATGAGGCCAGAGCATTCGGAGTGAAGTCCAATGCGACTTCTATTTCTCTCATTTCATCCGAACCTCGGTCACCTTCAACATCGCCCGATTTAATCTTCGCCATAGTCCCGCGAGCGGAGGTCTGCGCATGAATCATTCGCGTCTTGCGTGAGCGGGCCTGAAGGCATCTACGACCGAATCATCTGTGGTTATGTACGGTCCACCAATCAGATCAACACAGTATGGGACTGCAGCGAAGATTTCGTCCAATATCTCGCGTATGGAACGAGGAGACCCTGGCAGGTTGAGGATGAGTGAGGAGCCGCGAATCCCTGCTGTCTGCCTAGATAGCACTGCAGTAGGAACATGACGCAGCGAGATTGCCCTCATCTGTTCTCCGAAGCCCGGCAATATACGCTCGCAGACTGCCTCGGTTGCTTCAGGAGTGACATCACGAGGGGCCGGGCCTGTTCCACCAGTGGTGACGACCACTGAGCAGCCTTCAGAATCGACCAGTTCAGCCAGTGCGTTTTCGATCTGCCCCCTGTCATCTGGGACAAGGCGCCTAACTACCTCCCAAGGTGAGGTCAGAGCCTCCTCTAGGAAGCCGACAATGGCAGGTCCGCTGAGATCATCATAGTCGCCAGCACTGGCCCTGTCGGATGCAGTGAGCACCCCGAATCTGCACAAATCACCCTCTGCCATGCTGACCGACAAGGGGTACTCAGGATAAACACAGCCTCAGCNCGGCTCGTACTAACATGGGCATCTTCATGAACCGCCGAGCGAGATGATTGGTCCCGGAGGCGATGGAGTGCCGAGTCTACCCCAACACGCACGTTATGCTGTTGCCCCGATGCTGATGCAGGAGCATNATTCCGCAGTCATCGCATCATTGGTTTATGTAGGCTCAGGTCCGTACCATTGATGCAGGTGATTGGATGACGGAAGAAGGAAGATATGCAGCACAGGTGACGATAGTCAAACAGGAATGTCCCGATGCGGATGAAAAGGAGATAGCTGAGGAGTTCAGGCGCTACGAGGANGAGTTCCTGATACCGCCTGAGGACGCATTGCGCTCTGTCGTCCGCAAGTTTCAGGCTGCTACTGGGATGGAACTCAANCAAATCGCTAAGCCAGAGAGGGCTGAGAAGAAAGTTGACAGGTTCTCAGACCTTGATGCGGATGACCGAAATGTCACAATAGAAGTCGCAGTAATTAGCTACACTCCNAGAGTCCAGATGGTCCGAGGCGAAGAGAGACAAGTCGCCTTTGGTTGGATTGAGGACAATCCATGGCAGTCCGGNGACCAGCGCGAGCGCTGGGACTTCAAGGACTGGGGNGAGCAGGCAGAGAATTTGGCCCCAGGCTCAATTGTCCGCTTGGAGGGTGCATCNGTAAACGAGTGGAATGACAAACGCTCCCTCAATATCAACCGAACTACTAGGGTCACCGTCCTCAAGGAGGGTGGGCCGGCTGCAGTTCAGATTAGCGACGAACCTTCATCGATAGACGAGGCGTCCCAGAGGGAAGGATTCGTCAATTTGGTGGCTCGGCTGATTTCATCCAAGCCAGATGTCATCGTAAAGCGTGACGGCAGTGGAGAATTGAATGTCGTTCGAGGTAGACTCGGAGACTCCAGCGGTACTATCTCGTTCCTCTCTTGGGTCCCTCTTGAACACGAACCGGGAACGGTTCTGAAGATAGACGGGGCCTCTATTCGCAAGTTCAGAGACACACCTGAAGTCAACATAGGTGACAGAACTAGAGTCGAGGTCTTCCACGACTCGGCATTCGTCAGTATGGAAGACCTAGAACAATCGAACAAGGTTTCGATTTCTGAGCTCCGCAACGGCATGAGGGATATCGAAGTCACAGTTCAGGTCGAGTCTTGGGAGAGTCGATCNTTTGTTTCAGAAGACGGGACNGAGAGAGTGGTTAGAAGCGGAGATGTGATTGACCCCACAGGCAGATGTAGACTCACCGCATGGTGTGAGACAGATCCGAGTAGGGGGGACTTCCTCCATCTCACCGGAGCGAGNGTACAGTATTGGCAAGGCTCGCCCGATTTGGTGATTGACGATGCAGCACAGGTTGCCAACTTGTCAGATGCACCTTGGGAACCGATTGACCCCGAAGTGCACTGGGTCGAGATAGACCTAACATCCGTCGTCAACGGAGGTTCACGAAGAGGAATACGAACCAGCGGAACCGTGGTCACGGTTCGCCCCGATTCTGGCATCATTGAGCGTTGCCCCGAGTGCCGACGTGTTCTCCGAGATGGCGCTTGCGGAGAGCATGGGCCACAGCGAGGCGAGGAGGATCTGAGACTCAGATTCGTAATCGACAACGGAATCTCAAATGCCTCATTGCTACTGTCCAAGGATGCTTCCGAGGCTTTCCTTGAAACCAATCAGGATTCGGTAAAGGAGGAGATCTCAAAGTCAGGCAGTGCTGACTTCGTTGCCTCTCTACGTGAGAAACTAATCGCCAAGCGACTCATAGTAAAGGGCCGCTCGATTGTAGACGAGCAAGGGACAATGCTCCTCGCTGACGAAGTAGATTTTGATACCACTTCAGCGCACGATGCCGCCAATGAGGTCATCCAGCGCTGGGGGGTGATATTGTGATGCAACAAGGCCCCAGAATAGGTCGCCAGAGCGCAATCAGAATCTTCGCCAATGAATACAGAGACTCTTCCTTGCCAGAGGAGGGCTCTGGAGAGTACGACCCATCATTCATCATCACCAAGATTGGTGCTAAGGTAAACCGAGCACTGGTCTGCGGAGTAATCGACCGAGTCGAGCGAAGAGATAGTGAGAATGGCCCCAGCTACTCCGCCTATATCAGAGATCCAACTGGAACCCATTTATTCAACGTCGCACCGTTTCAGCCCGAACTTCATCCGGATTTCGAAGAACTGATGGCACGCTATGAGACTGGTGACCGATTCCTGCTTGCTCTAGTCGGCAAGGCTAGATGGTTTGAGACTGAGGACGGAGGTATTTTCACATCTCTGAGGGCTGAGGAATTCTCTATTATCGACAAGGAATGCTACACCAATTGGCTCGTGCAGACTGCCGATGCGACCCTCAGACGAATCGATGCACACGCAGCCTCGCTTGAGAGCGACTTGACTCCGGCTGCAATGGAGGAAGCCGGAGTTCCATCCGATCTTGTCGATGGACTAATCCTCTCTCGCGGCCACTATGGTGAGTTCGACCCCGAGGCATACCAAGTAGGGGTTCTACAGGCATTATCGACGGCTACTGGCAAGACCAGCGTAATCGAGGCAGCGCCTGAGANGCAGCAAGAAACCCCGTCTCTAGAACAGGTGGTCACGGAACCATCTGCTGAACAAGCTGCGACCGAACCATCTGATGCAGTCGGGGCAATAATTGAGACCATACGTTCCAGAGATNCGGGCCAAGGAGTNGATTACAACGACATCGTTGCAGCACTGGTCAATGCCGGCCACTCCAGAGAAGCCGCAGAGGATGCTATTGATTCCGCTAGAGACCAAGGCGAGGTAATGGAGCCGAGATTCGGCTTCTTCCAGCTCGTACCTGAGTAATCAATCGTCTTCGATTAGTGTCTCAGCGTATTCCATACGCTTTCTGACTCTGCTCATTGTAGCAGCAGCATCGACTCTACTCCTAACTCCCTCTCCGATACTGGCTCCTTTTGACTCGGCGATATTTGTGGCCACAGAGATGACTCGGGAGCAAACCTCTTCGCTTTCCAAAGGCCAACCTCTCCGCTCAGCCAACCTCAGCAGCAAACCTTCCTCAGCGGACCCCCAAGTCCCCGAATGTCCTCTGAGGATGCTTCCAATCATCCTCTCTAGTTCCTCTACTCTAGCACCAATGGTCAACAATGCCCCTTGTGCTTCAGGATCAGACTTGTCCACATCCTTCACAATCGAGTCTCTGGCATCCTCGAGCACCGCCACAGGCGATGCCTTACCGAATGACCCATCATCTACAGCCTCAACCTCAAGAATCTCCTTTGCATCCTCAATGTCCTCAGCTTTGGGAGCTTGTTTAGATGCATCAGGAATGCCTGACCTCCAAAGGCTGCGCTTGATTCTGCCCCAGCCTCTCCCTTGGCTAGTCAGAACTCCTGCAACATGACCCATCAGTACTGTCCTGGTTCCGGTGAGTGGCAATTCCAGTCGTAAGCACAACTCGTGCAACTCATCTCTTTCTATGTCTGCTAGGTGCTCCACACTCAGCCGACGGGAGTCGAAGTTCAGATGCAGCCAGAGCCGCTGCCTCCTTTCCTTGTGGGAGCCCGATGACTTAATCCCGAACACCTTCAGAACCGCCCCTGCCTCCTTGTGAGTGAGTGACTGGATTCCTTCCCAAGACAGATCAATCTCTCCCAGAACCAGATTCTGGATCAACCTAGCACGAAGGACTTCGACAGAACCACTCTTGCTCAAGCCCTCTGTCTCAGCCCTATCTCTGAGCTCCATCAGACGACCTCTGTAGAGGACATCGAGAAGAGACCTATCGACTTCTACATCCAGCATTACGGGCTTACTCACCGGCACCGAGGTCATATCGGTTGCGCAAATCAAAACTCGGTTCAGCTGATTGAGGCAGTCCGAGGAAATAGCCACTATTCTTCTTCAAGGTCGATGAAGGCAGGAGCATCCTCATCCTTGTAGAAGTCCTTGGGGACGGGCCTAGATGCTTCTTGCAGCAAGACACCCCAATCTCTGATTGCTGAAATCGTAGCGTGCCTGAATTCGCTATGCTTAATCACACGGTCTAGGCCGATTGTATGCCGACCGTTTCTAGAAAGCACCTCTATTCTAAATTCCACATGTACCTCTGCCTCGGTAACCTCTCCCTCTGTGTCATGACATGCCTGCTCTAGCGTCAGGTCTCTCTGTTCCTCGGCCTGCTTCATCAGAGATCTGACTTGACGGTGTCTGACTAGTATGCCGACTCGTTGCAGCATCTCCTCATCAAGGCCAGAAATCATCTGATCTTGGATATACCAGCAGGCTTCTCCCTCTGACTCTGAAAACCGCTTTAAGATACTGGAGGGAAAACGCTTTCTGGCCAGCAGGATGACCAAATCTGCATATGGAAGAGGAAGGAAATGAGTCCCGCCCCTGTCCTTTGGATCAGGCAAGAGAGCATGGCGGCGCGCAGGAGATCCTATTGAGTCGTAAACCGCCCTCGAAGTGATGAAACCATCGATTTCTCCGGACTCCCTCATCGACTCCATCCATCTTGCGACTTCGAGACTGTCTCCTGAGGGGTATGTCTGATTGCTGATTGAAGCAAAGGCAGCAGGGCTCAGGACCCTGAGGCCACCCCTCGCTCGCCTCAGTTGTCTGCGCACTAGAGCCGACTCAGCCAGAATTATTGCGAACCTAGGCTGGTAATCCAACTTGTTATCCGAGACAAGTACCAGATTAGGCCGACGAGGAGTGCGAGCCCCTACTACTTCGCAACCTGCTGCTAGCATTTCCATCTGCTTACCGTGGAGCAGTTTTGCAGGTATTGCCAATATGTCCACATCACCTTTGGATAGCATGCTGATGGCTTTTGAGAAGTCCGAGGCAGAGACACTTGCTATACTGAGGTCCCCCTCATTTAACTCATCGAATTGTGAGCTAACCGAACAGTCAGGAGTATCAATGACGGCGAGTTTCAATTCGTCCAATCCGTCCACCTCCTGGGGGGGACACGTAACGTGCCCGTGTGGCCGGCGTGTACACTTGTTGATATAGGCGACCCTCTTCAACTAGCACGAGTGGCATGGTCTCCCTCAACCAGATTAGTGCCCGGGCGGAGCTTGAGAGGCGCCGCTATCAAGTTGAGGAGGCGCTTGAGGAGTTTGTGCAGAATAGATTGTCAAAGCCAGATGCTCCCGTAATGAGGCTCGTAAGCGAGATTTTACTGGGAGGAGGTAAGAGGTATCGGCCGGTACTGAGTGTACTGGCATACGAGGCATGTGGAGGGGATGATCATGAGAAGGCATTCAACCTAGCATTGTCGGGAGAACTGATACACACTGCGACTTTGATTCACGATGATATCAATGACCAGTCGAAACTACGCAGAGGCAAGCCTACTCTGCACACTAC
>PAYF01000025.1 GCA_002714745.1 Methanobacteriota archaeon
TGTTCGGGACACCGCCAGTGTACTCTCTGCGAGTGTACGCCTGACCCTTAATCTGGCGATACATCTTGGCTGGCTTGCGTGCCATACGGATACCTACTTCGCGGCCCACCGACCCTCTCTATTTAACCATGAGGCAGCAGAATTAGTCGCTCAATCAGCACTCAACCTCTCACTCTCACGCTGGACCTCTCTGACACCAAAGACAATCAGACAGAATCCTACCAGCATTGAGACTCCGACACTCTCATCAAGTAACAACCATCCACTGATTACTCCGAAAACGGGAACTAGGAAAACATAGGACGCAGCAGCAGTAGCTCCAATCCTGTCTATGCCTCGTGCGAACCATGCATAGGTGAGGACCGTGGAAATAAGCCCTAGATAGGCCACCGAAGCCCACTCAGCAGTATTGGGGATGGGGATGCCAGAACTCCAGACTTCGACTATCATCCAAGGAGTGAGAAGGGCCCAGCCCACTATTGAGTACCAAACGACAATCTCCAATGAGGTTCCGATTGTTCCGTCTAACAGTGCCATCTTGGTCAGGTTACTGGTGGCGGCCCAGGTCAGGGCAGCGAGAGCGATCATAACAGCCCCAATTAAGCGATGATTGAATGGTATCTCTGTATTCGGGCTCCAACCTACGACAGTTGCCACACCTAGCAATCCTATCATTAGGCCCAGTACCATCCTCAGACTCAGTCTCTGCCCGAGTAACGGGACGGCGAGGAGCACGGTGAATACGGGGTTCATCGGGATAATCAGAGAGGCATCTCCTGCTGCAGTCCACTTCATCCCATTCATGAATAGCAGTTGATACCCCATGGTCCCCAGCAGAGCCATCCAGAATGTGTATCTCCAAGCCTTCCTTCCTCGGGGCAGGATTCGTGGACCGTCCCGGCTTCTATAGATCCAGCACCAAGCCGCGAATGCGACGACAGCAAAGACGTACCTCAGCCACGCCGAGGTCGCAGGGCCCATGCTGGCCCTGTTCGCATCATCGAGGCCATAACTCAGGAACCGTCCGACAGCCCAAGTTGAACCCCAGACGGCAGCGACCAGTAGAAGCAGTAGATGCGTGCTGAGATTATTTCTATATGACAACTAATCACCTAATCCCAGTAGTCTCGGGATGAAACCAGGGTCGCTAACCTCACAAATCTCCGACTCAGAGATTTCTCCCCCACACTTGCTCGCTAGGGCCATCGCTGTCATGGCGAGGCGATGATCACGGTGGGAATCAACTGGGGTCAAGGGCCTATCCGGCGTTTGACCTCCTGGAATCTCCAATCCGTCTTGTGTTACTTCAACTTCCATCCCGAAACATCTCAGAAGGTAGACAGTAGAATCGATTCTGTCCGACTCCTTTTCTCGAGCATGAGATACTCCGATTATCTTCCCTCCACTTCCTATTGCCATCAGAACTGAGGCCGGACAAATCAGGTCACTCTCATCCCGAAGATCAAGCACTTCGGACTGCTTAGTCAGACTCGCAATTGCTGAACTGACCTCATCCATATCCAATTCCAGTTTGACTCCGTGAAGTTTTGAGATTAGCATAGCAATCGGCAGAAGACTGTCTTCTGTCGAAATCGTCACTACTTCGGGGACTCGCACTTCCCATGGCTTAATGTCAATGGCGCCGTGGAGGAACCTATTCTGAGAGCCGCAAACCTCAGCGATATCGAATGACATCTCGTAATACCCTCTGCTGACGCTGCTTCCGACTGTCTCTAATTTGATTGGAAATGGAAATCCAGGAGAGGCCAATAGTATCGCTGAAAGGGGCTGGCTGGAAGAGCTCAATTCAAGCCTAGCCGAATCGATTTGCAGTGGCCCCGATACAGTAACAGGAAGAGTATCTCCGGATACAAAACACCCCAATTCCCTCAAGGCTCCGGCTATGGCTGACATGTTCCTTCCCCGGAGCGACTCATCTCCGTCAATCCGGATCTCCTCACTCATCCCCGCAGCGATTGCCATCAGGAATCGAGCAGAAGTACCAGAGTTTCCACAATCGAGATTTTGTTGTGGAGTCTTGAATCCCTCCTCGCCGACTCCTGAGACAATCCATTCTCCTTCTTTTCGATCTATCACAGCGCCGAGCAATTCTAGACAATCTGCCATTGAAGATACATCTTTTCCAGGCTCTCCAGAGAATCTTAGTGATACCGAGTCAGATGACTGAGCTGACAGTACAAGCCAGCGAATCATTTGACTCTTGGAAGGAGGGAGCGCCCAGTTCAATGGTCCTGCGATATCCATCGGTTCTAGGCTGAGCACACCCTCGGCACAGGCCTCGGAGTGTTAATCCTGCCATAATCCTGTGATAATTGTGTGGCGCGGCAGGGGAGATTCGAACTCCCGAGGTGAGACACCACTGGATTAGCAATCCAGCGCAATGGCCAGGCTATGCGACTGCCGCAGCAGCCAAGCGACCGGTAATGTTCGCTTAAGGCGAGCGGTTTCATTCCTCTTCGAAGGNNGCCTCGTCNGCGTCNGAGGAATCTACGAGNTCNGCAGGCAGCCTAGCNACGAATATTATCTCGTCATTGTAACCAGTTCGATCTGGATTGCGCAACTCCATGATTCGAGTGCCTTTGGTCACCTTGCCTAGAGTCTCTTTTGTCTGGCCCGAAACCATTCTAATCATCATCCCAGTCTTGGTTAGAATGAATAATTGATCATCCAAATCAGGAATTTGCCTGACGCTGACTATACGATCTTCATCTCGCAGTGACATAGTTCGTACCCCCTTAGTGCCCCGATTTGTACGCCTATACCCGTCTCTTTGTGTTACTCCTGCACCCTCATCATCAAGCATCTGAGAACCATTTTCGTCTAGAACTGGGGCCATTTCTCCTGAACCCAACCTGCTTCGCTTGGCCATTCCGAACTTGGAGATGGTCAGGACACTAGTATCGAAATCATCTGTGACAATNATCCCAATCACNCGGTCGCCCTTCTGCAGTTTCATTCCCGACACGCCTTGACTCACTCTGCCCTGAACCCTAACAACGTGCGTGGTCACGACTTCGCCGGAGGTGGGGTCGGTACGGGACTTCTCTTCTGAAGGCATGAATCTGCAGGCATTACCGCTGGACGAGACAAGGACGACATGATCTGCATCAGTTGCTGGTCTGACAGTAACTAGTGAGTCATCCTCGCCTTCTGCGAATCTCAGAGCGTACTTACCGTTACGATTGATCTTGACATAATCTGACAGACGACTCTTCTTAATCCGACCATTTGTGGTCGCGAAAATCAGGTAGTGCCCTTCAGGCTCTTCGATCAGATCCCTGCTCATTGGCAGTATCGAGATTACTTTCTCTTCATCTCTAATTCCACTGAGCAGATTGCGGATGTGAGTGCCCCTACCCTGTCGACTCGCCGAAGGAGTCTCCCAAGCACGCAGCCCGTAGACTCGACCCTTATCCGTGAAGAATAACAACCTGTCCTTGGAGAAGCAAGTCACAATCTTTGAGGGAGCATCTTCTTCCTTGGTAGAAACTCCCTTGAGGCCTTTACCTCCCCTGTTCTGTAGCCTGAAAGCCTCGACAGGCAAGTGCCGGATGTAGTTATCTTGAGTCAGTGAGATAACGATGGCCTGCTCAGCAACCAGATCCTCCCTGTCCATCGAAAGCGGTGTGGGATCGATATGCGAGCGACGCTCATCTCCATGCTTGTCTACAACCTTTTCAAGCTCTTCCAGGAGAATCCCCAACCTCCTGACCCTGCTATCTAGAATCGATTTGTACTCCTTGATTGAGTCCTTGAGGTTGGAAAGCTCCTGAGCAACTTCCTGTACATTCAGTTTGGTTAGTTGGTACAAGCGCCTCTCAGCAATTGCCTTGGCTTGTCTCTCTGAGAAGTCGAACCGCTTTATTTTCGGGTATTTTTCCTCGCCTCTAAGATATCTCTCGAAGTGATCCCTTGAATCCGAGTTCCTGCCTACCTCAATGATTTCACTCATTCTCTTTTGCGCCTTGATTAATCCCTCAAGGATGTGGGCGCGAGCCTCGGCCTTATTGAGATCGAACTGAGTACGCCTCTCAATGATTGATTCTCGGTGGCGGACGTGCGTGTGCAAGATGGTGCTCAAGTCGAGTTGAACCGGCTCGCCCTTCAGAATCCCCATCATGTTGGCAGAGTATGACTCCTGTAGTCTGCTGGACTGGTATAGCTGGTTCAGAACTGCATGAGGATCAGCGTTCTGCTTAATCTCGATTACAACTCTGATTCCTTCCTTGCTCGACTCATCTCTAATATCGCGGATGCCCTTGACATGTTCCTTCTGTACAAGTTCGGCTATGCCTTGCAACATACCTGCCTTCTTGACCTGATAGGGAATTGAGTGGACGATTAGCCTCTTGCCCGAGGAGTCGTCCACGACCTCGACATCCGAGCGGATGTGGAAGCGACCGCTACCGGTCCTGTACATATCCACGATTCCATCGATTCCGTAAATCGTAGCGCCGGTGGGAAAGTCCGGACCCTTGAGAAACTCCATGTATTCTAAGGCGTCAATCTTGGGAGGATTGTCTAGTCCAATCTTACGATTCTGCTCAATCACCCTCTCGACGTGGAACCCTATTGCAGCGGCAACCTCGTTGAGGTTGTGCGGTGGAATCTTCGTTGCCATCCCTACGGCGATTCCGTCACTGCCATTCAGCAGCAAGTTCGGTAATCTAGCAGGGAGTACGGANGGCTCACTTTCCGTATCGTCGAAGTTTGGTTCCATGTCGATTGTATCNTTGTTGATGTCCTCGAGCATATGCTTGGACAACCTATCGAGGCGACTCTCTGTGTATCTCATTGCAGCGGGCGGATCNCCGTCGATAGAGCCAAAATTTCCTTGCCCGTCAATCAGAGGATATCTCAGCGAGAATTCCTGAGCCATCCTGACCATCGTGTCATAGAGTGCCTGATCTCCGTGAGGGTGGAACTTACCCATCACCTCACCCACGGAGCGAGCGGACTTACTGTACCCTTTTTCGTGAGAGTGACCAGCTTGGTGCATGCCCCAGAGGATTCTACGATGCACTGGCTTGAGACCATCTCTGACATCGGGCAGGGCCCTGCCGATGATCACGCTCATAGCATAGTTGATGTAGCTCTCCTTCATCTCTTCAGAGATGTCTCTACGTAGCAAATCCTCGGCCATATAATCACACATCCAGTGCCGTNACCTTNNTCGCATTCAACTCGATGAACGACCTTCGGTCAGGGACATCCTCTCCCATCAGAATCGTGAACAGTGAATCGGCCTCTTCGGCATCCTTGATCTCGACCCTCATCATTGTACGGACTTCAGGATCCATCGTGGTCTGCCACAACTGCTCTGGGTTCATCTCGCCTAGACCCTTGTATCTCTGAACATCTATCTTGGACGATGGAGCTTCCTTTTGCATCTTCTTGACCAGAGAATCTCTGTCTTTTTCGCTGTGGACCCACTCGGTCTGCGAACCTCTTGAGATTGAGAATAACGGAGGGGCTGCTATGTACACATTGCCATTTACAATCGCTCTGCGCATGAATCTCCACATGAAGGTCAGAATGAGAGTTCTAATGTGAGCTCCGTCAATGTCAGCATCAGTCATGATGATAATCTTGCCATAGCGAAGTTTCTCGGGGTCGAATGCACCTTCGTCCTCCTCCTCGTTACCAACTCCTGCACCCAGAGCCCTAATCATCCTCTGAATCTGTTCATTGGAGAAAACCTTAGTCAGATTTCTCTGCTGCCTCTCGACGTTGAGAATCTTTCCGCGTAGAGGCAGTACGGCCTGAGTACGCCTGTCTCGGGCCGTCTTAGCAGAACCTCCAGCACTCTCTCCCTCGACGATGTATAACTCGCATTCATCGGGATCTCTAGATTGGCAGTCGGCTAATTGTCCTGGAAGCCCCCCTCCCTCGAGTACGCCTTTTCGACGAGTCAGGTCTCTGGCCTTGCGGGCTGCTTCTCTGGCCTTGCTGGCCAGAACAGCCTTCTCGACAATCGTCTTGGCAACAGAAGGGTTCTCTTCAAAGTACTCGCCAAGTTTGTCGTTGACTATTTTCTCAACTATGCCCGCAACCTCGCTAGTAACCAGCTTGGACTTGGTTTGAGCATTGAAAGAAGGGTCAGGGTGCTTAATCGAAACCACCGCAGATACTCCCTCTCTGATATCATCACCAGATAGATTGCTAACATTCTTGAGAAGTTTCCTAGATTGAGCATAAGTGTTCACAGTACGTGTCAATGAACTCTTTAGTCCAGAGAGGTGAGTTCCACCGTCTGCATTGTGAATGATGTTTGTGAAGCAATGGACGGACTCCGAGTACGCATCAGTCCACTGCAAAGCAACTTCAACGAAGACCTCTCCCTTGTCGCCCATCTCAGACCCGATGACATGCAAAACCTCTTCGTGAATTGCCTCCTTCTTCTCGTTCATCGCTTGGACATATTCCTTGAGTCCACCTTCGTACTTGTGCTCGATCTCCACAGGGTTTTGCCCGCGATTGTCACGAAGCCAGATTAAAAGTCCTGCATTGAGGAAAGCAGTCCTCCTGAGTCTGGTATTAATCTGCTCAAAGTCGAATTCGATCACATCGCTGAATATCGTCAAGTCAGGCTTGAAATTGATTGTGGTCCCAGTCCTGTCAGATTTACCAGTCGCCTTGAGAGCCGCCTTTCTCTCTCCTCTGACGTAATCCTGCTTCCATTCCTTGCCATCTCTGTGTATGGTCATTGACAGTTTCTCTGAGACAGCATTTACAGCACTAACTCCTACTCCGTGAAGTCCTCCTGCTACTTTGTAGGCCTCATTATCGAACTTGCCTCCAGCATGTAACTTGGTCATAATGACCTCAGCTGCACTGACGCCCTCTTCCGGATGCTTGTCGACGGGTATTCCTCTGCCGTGGTCGATTACGGTGACAGAACCGTTTTTTTCCAGATTTACCTCTACTGTCGTGTTATGTCCAGCCAAGTGCTCGTCGACGGCGTTGTCTACAACCTCCCAGATGCAGTGATGCAGAGCAGAACCGTCGTGAGGATCCCCCAGGTACATCCCGGGGCGCTTCCTCACGGCCTCTAGGCCCTCTAGCACCTGAATACTCTCTGCATCGTACTCTTCTGCCATTAAATCACAATTCCTGAGGGTTCCTATAGGGAACCCTCATCAACATTACTTTCTGCCCGTTGGGGGTTATTCAACCCTACTCTTAAATTATGCAAAATAATGCGAATTTACCCATTTTTCCATTGTATACAATGGAAATCCACTCCTCTCGACACGATTAAACCAAATCGCAAGATGGGGCGGCAGATGTCGCGTCCCCTGGTCTGTGTCACACTCAATGGTTACACCGTTGACGATATCCTCAAGGACGCCGCTGTTGCTACCGCTGCAGGTGCTGATTTAGTTGAGGTCAGATTGGATATGCTGTGGGCCAGAGAGAAGGAGAGTGATCCTGCAGCTAATGGTGCTGAAGACGACTCTAGTGCTGACTCAAAGGGCCCAAAGTATGTTCCTCCTGAGTTTGTCTCACAGCCCTTGGAATCGGTTGACATGGAAACGGCCCTCGACTCACTGAAGCAAGGAATAGACCTCCCAGTAATCCTAACCTGTAGGCCAGACCGCCAAGGAGGACACTATCCGGGAGATGAGGCACAACGCATCGAAATCCTATCTAGTGCAATTTCTAGTGGAGTGAGTTGGGTAGATCTGGAGTTGGACATCACTGCCGAGGCACGTAGGCCACTCATTGAGGCAGCCAAGGGCAAGACCAAGGTCATCGCGTCTTTACACTCTGATGAGAGACCCCCTTCCGCCTCTGAGATTATCCAAGATGTGGAAGACTCATCCGATATGGGAGACGTGGTCAAACTCTGCTACAACACCTCAGGAAGGGCAGACGGATTGAGATTATTCGAAGCCTCTTGGGACTTGAAAGATGCGAACCACAACTATGCCATTATGGGCTCAGGTTGGGGCGGGGACTGGACTAGAATCCACGCCCCACTGCTCGGTCAGGCCATGGTATACGCTACCATGGAGAAGGGGTTCCATCTGTCCAGACAGGGCAGAATAAACGCCTCTGACCTACAGACTGCTTGGAAGCTGCTAGAGTACGAGTAATCAGTCGTCTGCGGAACCCTGATCGCTCTCATTATCTAGATATGGCATTTCCCTAGAATCGTCCTTATCTGACAGCCCCATCTTCATGTATCTGCTATGAATCACAAGAGGTCCAATTATGCAAGCTATCGGCAAGGCAGATATTAGTATGTAGGCGATGAAATTGGGCAGAGTCGTCCTCTCCTCAACATCGATGAGCACTTCGACATTGATGGTACCTCCAGCGGCTCCTCTATCGGAAAATCTCTCATTATCCCAGCCATCTATGACTAGGAAATACTGGGTCTCAGACGAGTCGAACCAGCCAACTGATGACCATGCTGATCCAGTCGAGTCAATGGCAACCGAGAATACGTGATTAGAGACGCCCTCATAGGCATGCACATCTCTGTAGGGCAACCAAACCAGAGTATCCCTCCACTCAACTGGAATACTTTCCACCATGCCCTCTAGATCCTCCCATTCTCTGTTTTCATAGCTCATTGAGTACCTATCCCAATTTATGTCATTCATCAGGTAAACGTCCCCGATTGCACCCATCTCGGGATTATCTGATGGATCGGGGCTCATGATGATACAGAATGTGTACTGATAGCCGGGAATGAGCTCCATCCTTACAGCATTCGCACTATCATTGGAGATAGTCATATCAACGCTGAAGTCAGATCTCAGAGGCCTGATATCGTTCCAACCGCCGAAACCCCAACCCCAAAAATCACCATCTTCTAGAGAATGTTCTTCGTAGTACTGGGTCATTCCAGGAGGGTTGCTGGCAGGGACATCGCAGGAACCTGCCGCAGATACCGTTGGTACTGCGATTACGGCCACAAGGATTGCCAGCATAGGCATAAGGAGAGAGGCATTCAATGCTATTGCTACACGCGCTTTCCGCCTGTCAAACACCCTTAGCGCCTCCTCGTCCGTATCGGCCGGACATATCCTGACTCCTTGTTTCTTCGCTCTTCTACTGTCAGGTACTTTGGCTGCGGAGGAGGCCGGTGCTGATCCATCCCCGGAAGACCTCCTTCGACTTCAACCTCGGTGACATCGTAATTCTCGAGCATATCCTCGGCGTCCATCTCTTCATCGTCCTTCTCTCGCATAATCAGCCATCCAAGCATCAGGACTGCTGCTATAAGCGCCAATAAGAGAGCGCTCTGTCGGTTGGGAATCAAATCTCTCCAAGTCAAATCTGACAGGGACTTAGGACTGTCATCCTCCTGTAAGGAAAGCACTGTGATTACGTACTCCTCAGTTGTGCAAACTCCTACTCCGTCACAGACCTCCATTAGTATTCTAATCTCGCCTGCTTGGCTCCATGTCTGGTTGCCCCATATCCAATCATTCCGTGTATCTCCGTCTAGATCTGTATCTTGTAATGCGTTGAGATCCCATCTGACTGTCAGCGCCCCAGTCAGAGGCCTATCTCGATCATTGGTAGAGTCTCCATCACCATCGCTATCGTCCGAGTTATCCAAATCCATCCATGCCTGAATTCCATCGATTAAATCTCTATCAATCGCACTGGAGTTTAGGGAAATGGAATCTCCAATAGTGACGTAGTCCGCTGAAATCGGGTCATCAGTTAGGATCACCGGGGCCCTTGAAACATGCACGGTCAGGCTGGTCGAATTGGTCTCTCCGCCTTCGAAACCATCGACGACAGTGAGGGTCACTGTGTAGGTGCCTGGAATCTCAAACGAGTGCCAAACTACTGGCCCATATTCCGTGGAACTGGCATCTCCAAAGTCCCAGTTCCATGAAACCACCCCATTCCATTCTGATGACTGTGGGTCGGTAGAAGTCCTGCCGACGAACTTGGGGTCGGCATCGTAACTGCCTGAGCCATCGAATCGAATCGGATCGCCGGCAGAAACGAACGCACCACCATCGGCCGTGTGAGGCACCATCCATACCACACCGTCTTCAGTCTGTGGAATTCCACTCAGAACAGTCCCGTTGAGTCCGGGGCAACTGAACTCAAGCTCGGGCACTGGCAAGGGGTTGGCTATGTTAATCGAGTATGTCTTCGTTGCAGAAACCAATCCTCTGTCGTCAATTACGGTGAGGCTCACCGTGAAGAGTCCTGGCTCTAGGAATGTGTGACTGACGGAGGAGACGTTGTACACTGGCTCTTCTAGACCCGAAATCTCCCAGATAGTCTGCAGCAGAGCCGTGTCCCCATCTGGATCGAACGACTGGCTGATGAATGTGTATTGTGTATCTATGGTGCCATCAGATGGACGTGAGAACACTGCAACAGGCCTCTGGTTGAATACCTGCACAATAAGCAACGCCGTCGACGAGTTCCCATCATCGTCAGTGACTTCTAGAGTCACATTCTTGAGGCCAGGTTCCAACCATCCTACCACCGGATTATTCAATATCGACTCGGTAGATGAGAAGTCCGAAGTCAGCGTCATTCCAGAACCATCCATGTTGACGCCACCTTCGAAGAACCAGTTGTACTCTACAATCATCCCATCCGAGTCCTCGAATATCGTAGGCATGGCCAGAGGCGTCAGGGTGCTGGTCTGCAGAGGCTCATCGAAGATTTGCTCAGGCAGGCGGTTTAGTACCTTGATGTAGATCGAATGCTCGACTTGGTGCAGACCATCATCGACAATCAGAGTGAGAGTGTAGACAATCCCATCAGCACTCCCATCGACCCAGGAGTGCCCGGCCTCGACCAGACCCTTGGCAGACTCGATGTCCCCATCTCCCCAATCCCATGTGAACACCAGCTCATCCAATGGCACATTGTCGGTAGTCCCTCTAGCTGAGAACTGAACTCTTTGGTCAGTCAGAAGTATCAGTTCGTCGCTGATAACAACTCCATCCACGGAAATCTCAGGTACAGGGTCAGAGATATCACTCACTGTGATGTTCCAACTCTGAGACTCTGAGTAGTATCCACCTTGGTCTCGCACGACTAAAACAACCTCGTACTCCCCTGCGTTAAGGTAGGGGTGAGTAGGATTCTTCAGGCTGGATGAGTTGTTATCTCCTAAATCCCATATGTATCCTACAGGAGTTTCATTGTGGCTGAATGTACCGTTAAGTTGTCCGAATCCCCAAGAGTCGTATCCCGAACCGAACATAGCTACGGGAAGCCAAGTTTGGGTAATTGAAGTAGATACAGATCCGGAGGCTATCGGTTCCATGTTAGCGAGTGAAAGAGGTAGTGTGAATGCCTGGTCTACCAATTGTCCAGTCACATCACGAATCTCCACTCCAAATGTCCAGTATCCAGTCTCAGGAGGAGTGAACCAAACGCTTTGTGGAGACGGAACGCTGTTGCCTGCAGTCACATCGAAGACTAAGGAGTCGATTAGGGAGTTGTTGACATAGGCTTCAACGGTTACCTCTAGAATCTCAAAGAACGCGTTTGACTGTACCTCGAGATCTACTCGTACACTGTCGTCCAGTCCGTTCTCGTCACGATCGAACGGAGTGATGGTGTCGATGTACACCTCGGCCGGGTCGGTCACTAGGCCTGCGAACACAGTGGCAGATGCGGTCGGATAGGATCCAGTTGTTATCCCACAGGTCGCATAGTTGTAGTCGCAATCGCTGACCATGGATTCGTACCAAGTCAGCAGCCAGACCTCATCGCTTGAGTTTCCGAAACCATGCACCAATCCAGTGGCTGCACCGGTTCCCGAATCTACCCTCATTCCAGTCATGGTCCAAGTGCCAGTAACAGAATCTCGAGCCATTATCACGCCCTCGAATCCAAATTGAGTAGGCTGCACCATCAGATTTAGCGGAGCCCCTGAGCCTTGGGAGAACTTGTAGGCCCTCATCCCCCATCCCTCGAAACTTTGACTGGAACTGTTCCAATCGTTCACCCACTGGTCGTTGTAACCACTCATCTGAGCCTTGCAGATGTAAGCGGCAATACACCCGGAGGTCAGGTCTAGATTGGAGAACCCGAATGCGCCTTGAGCACTGTCAATAGAAACAGCGGCGCTGAAGTTCGCGAAAATCTCACTCATTGTCGTACCTATCGGAGTAGAGCCCGGCTCGGGATTCTGAGCTAGGTTCTCAATCGCTGCTCCTCCCGTAGCGGTGTCTGCCACCAATCTCTGGATGGCAGTCCCTCCTCCGAGTTTATCGGCGAGATACATCATGAACATGAATCCGGCCCCATAGTCGGCTATCCTGCCATTCCACCATCTGACACTAAGGCTACTGTCTTGCGACCAAGCGTTGGCATGACCAGTCAGAGTGCTGGTGACTCCGAAGCAAAGGTATGCAGCCATGTCTGCTGCACCCTCGTCAATCCATAGGTACTCGTAAGGGTCCCTGGCATTGTGGAGCAAGTGCTCAAACTCATGGGCTAGAATTGTGTTCCTCCAACTCAGATCGTCAACATCGATAAACACTGACTCCCTGACTGAAGATAGTCCTGGCGAGAAGTAACCCCCAACTCCTCCTCCCCCATCTACAGCGATGAACGCCAGTTCAATCTGGCAGTTGTTGTCTATGTCAGGAGGAGTTCCGAAGTAGGTTGTGACAGTGGGAAATATCGTCGATTCCCATGTTGAAGCGATATCGTTGAGAGTGGTTGACGAGATAATCTGGCCGTTCTCAACTAGGATGGCCGAGTTGGCGGACACTTTCTGAGCGGTCACGCCTACAGTGCCACTAGCGGTGGAGATGTTACCAGTATCTCCCTGACTCCAAGCGTTAGCACATGAGCGAACACTCGACTTTGTACTCAAATATCCCGGTGAGAATGGCAAAACCAGTCCAGGATAGCCAGCATCCTTCCATTCCATCTTCAGGTGGCCCGTGGCTGAGAAGACTGGCTCGGAATCGTCCGTGAACATGTACCGCTTGCCCTCAATAGAGGGTGTGAAGTCCGATAGATCGCCAGACATGACCGCAGGACCAATATCTTCCGGGCCGGGCTCGGCCAATGCCACAGGAGAGAGGCTGGCCATGAGCATGCACAGTACCAACGACACCGAAACTCTGCGGGACACGCTATCAAAGCCCGAATTCATACTCAACACTCCGTGTTGTTATCAATCTCATTGCGCTCAAAGACCTATTTTAACATCGATGGAGCATCGTTCGTACATGAGTTGGGGATTCTCTGACACAAGTCGTCTATATGCTCTACTTCTCGGAGCGCTAATACTCAGTTTCCCTCTGTCCGCTACGGGGCAGACGCCGACTACAGAAATGACCGTGATTTCGACACACCCTCACGACCAATCTGCCTTCACTCAGGGCCTCGAAATGCACGAGGGAAAACTCTACGAGAGCACTGGCCTATATGGCCAATCTAGCTTGCGGCAGGTGGACCCGGAAAGTGGTGAGGTTCTACGAATCACGATGCTGGAAGATACCTATTTTGGAGAGGGGATTACCGTTGTTAATGACAGCATCTACATGCTGACTTGGAAGCATGAAATAGCTCTGATTTACGACATCGAAACCTTCGATTTGGTGGCTAACATAAGTTACTCAGGAGAGGGCTGGGGATTGTGCTTTGACGGGACTCATCTTGTTATGTCCAATGGAACTTCTGAATTGACTCTCAGAGACCCTTCTGACTTGTCGGTAATCTCGATCATCAAGGTGAGTGAAGGAGGGGCTGAAGTGGATTTGCTGAACGAACTCGAATGCGTCGGCGAAGTCATTTACGCTAATATCTGGGGTAGCAATCTGATAATTGCTATTGACAAATCCTCAGGGAATGTGGTGCAAACTGTGGACGCTTCTTCTCTTTCGCTGGGTGAGTCGGAAGATCCTAACTCAGTCCTCAACGGGATAGCCTACTTGTCTGAAAGCGACGCTTTCCTTCTAACTGGAAAGAATTGGAGTTCGATGCACCTAGTATCATTCGCATCCGAGGTGCAGGAGGACGAGTCTGAGTCGGATTCACTGATTATTTCGATTCTGAGTGCAATCTGGCCTATATTCCTGATTGCTGCACTAATCATTTTCCTGAGCTCAATGCGACTCCTGAGTGCATTCATGGGTTTCCTCATTTTGCTAATCACCAAGCGACAACCTGAACAGCCTCGGGAGATTAGCAATATACCGTCACAGGAGGCCGAGGAGCAATGACTGAGTCAGGCGGAGACGACTTTGAGGACTACAGTGCAATGGAACTGTGGTTGCACGATCTCTCTGTAGACCCGGCCACTAGGATAGCCGGAGGGCTGATGATTTTCGTCGGAAGCCTTCTTGGGCTACTGTTGGGGGTCGCTCTGATTTCTGCGAATGTTGGAGAGATTCTGTCTGGCCAGTTAGATGGCTCCGATGGTGTTGCAGATGTCAATGGCATAGTGAGCACAGCACTGCAAGACAGCGGCACGGGGGGTGAGCCGGCAGAGGGAGTTTCAGTCTCAATCATTGATTCGGAAGGCCTAGTGGTAGGTATAGATGAGACCGACTCAGGAGGACGATTCTCAGTCAAGGATATTCCCAGAAGGACCTCGACTCTATTGGTCGAGCATCCAGACAATCGGACTGTCGAAATCACTCTGGTACCGGGAGACCATGCCCAGATTTCCGTTACACTGACTCCGGGCGACGGAGTGGATCAAATCGATATGTCGGGAGAGAGTCACCTTGCCGAATCGGTACTAATTGGCTCTGCAATCGCCGCCATGACTCTGCTAGCCGGCTTAGCAGGAATGGTCGGTGGCTTGGAGGCTTACAGAGGAGATCGCTACCGCAAGACGTGGTGGCTTGCTTTCTTCGGCCTATGGAGCAGAGGAATGCTGTTTGTTGGCCCCCTGCTGATTCTAATAGGAATAGGAATGGTGAACCTGTCCAAGGATCAGTTCACTGATTACACAAGGGAATAGGGGAGGTCTTCCGTGTATCTAATCACTATAGAAGGCGGAGATGGTAGTGGCAAGGGGTTGGCCACGAAGGTAGTATCCGAGGTCCTGCGGAAGGAATTCTCATTCACTTCTGTAGAAGTTACAGGTGAGCCTAGGAGAGAGCATCCCCTGGGTAGATTGGCAATCGATGCAGTACGCAAGAGGAAGATATCCCCCGAAGAGGAGGCCGGACTCTTCGCCGCTGATCGAGTTGACCATTCTCATGGCTGGATTCTTCCAAGACTCGAGGAAGGAAGGGCGGTTGTCAGTGAGAGGAACATACACTCTTCGCTTGTGTATCAGGGAATCGTTGGTGGATCCGGAGTCGAACGGGTCGCGAACATGAACTCAGCAGCTCTAGTGCCCGACCTGTGCATCTGGGTCGACTGCGATCCCGAGGTGGCCATGAAGAGAATCAGAAGTGGTACTCTAAGATCACTTAGCAACAAAGAGGAGTACTTCGAGACGACCGAACTCCAAATAAGAATCAGACAGGGCTACTCATCACTTCTCTCAGGGGAGATTGAGATGCCAACTCCTTTCGACATGGGGGCTTTAATCGGCCCCATTCTAAATGAGGGCACGGAGGCCGAGTTCAGAGCAGAACTTACTCGCAGGATTCGTAGATTCATCCACAATCGCCATACTCCTTTGAACGTTGATGTGGAA
>PAYF01000026.1 GCA_002714745.1 Methanobacteriota archaeon
GTGCATCAGGGGTCACATCGACTTCCTTGATTGCTCCGTAAGCACAGTAGAATACCTGTCCGGGACCGCCCTCTGAGAATGCTCTCAGGAAGAACATACTTTCTCTGGAAATCAGAGACTTCGCGCCTTGGAACTTGGTATCGTAGTTGACATTCGGTGAGCAGGCCATGAACGCCCCTCCCTGCATGAAGAGATTCTGATTAGGCTCGATATCGAAGGTATTGATATCTCCCGGAGCGGAAGGAGATAATGAGATCCAACCGCCACTAGGCCCACCAGTGTATGTATTCAGGAAGAACGACTCTCCACCAAAGGCCGACTTTGCCATGCTCTTGAGAAAGCCACCTATTCCGCCACCACCGCTCATTCCAGTTTGTACATCTAAACCGGATGACTGTGCAACCATCGCACCGGGTTCTACCTTAATCGACTCACCAGGTCCAAGGTTTGCTGTCAGTAGTGTGAATGCGGGTCCAAACTCGTAGTCTATGTCCATGAATCGACCCATGTACTGACACTTATAATGACTGCTAAACCAAGCATTCTGCGCTCAATCTACTGATTATCTCACCATTAGAGTTCTTCATCCAACATTCTACCTGATTGCCCTCACACATGGCTCCTACACCCTCCGGAGTTCCGGTCCAAACTAAATCCCCCGGTGAGGGTTCATACCAATCTTTCAGATGCCCGAGGATTGACTCCACAGAGTGAACCATCAACTCGGTAGATGCCTGCTGCCGCACTTCGCCGTTGACAGACAATCCAATCTCAACCGGACGCGGGTCCCACGCAGTCCAAGTTCCCAAAACACCAGAGCCTGCAAATCCCTTACCCTCGAGCCATGGCCAGCCCTTCTTCTTGGCAAGAGTCTGACGAGTTCTATTTGTTGTGTCGTTACCCACACACATCTCAGCTGGCTCGAGATCATCTCCAAGCTTGATTACCAACTCGACCTCGTGATCTATGTGATCTTCAGCAGAACTCAGCGCGACGACGTTGTTTCCATCCCCGTCTCCCTCCACCAATGCCGTCGGTGGCATCAGAAAGAATCGAGGATAATCTGTGATATCCCCATAGATTTCCTTCGCGTGCCCGACATAGTTTCGGAATACTGCCCATCCAACTGCCATGGTTACTCCAACAGACCCAATCTCATTATCACATCGCTGTCAGAGTCAAGAGGTTGAAGACTCTCCCATGGCCGACAAGCATCGATGGCCGAGGACCCATACCGAGTTCTCGGCGTTTCCAAGGATGCAACTGATGCTGAGATTAAGCGCGCTTATCGCAAACTAGCACGCCAATACCATCCCGACCGCAATCCAGGCGACGCCGCGGCCGAGGAGCGCTTCAAAGCGATTCAGGCCGCCCACGAAACAATCGGTTCTGCCGAAGCAAGGAGGGAGCACGATCAACGAATCCGCATGGAAGACATGTTTGGAGGCGGTGGCTTCCAAGGCAATCCTTTCGGAAGTGGTTTCGGAGGAGTCGATCTGGGTGATATCTTTTCTCAGTTCATGGGAGGAAGAGGCTCCAGTGGTGGGTTCAAACAGCAGCAGGCCCCGCCGCGTGAGGACGGCCCAAAGCCGAGAGGAGCAGACATTGAGGCCGGCCTCGACATATCTCTTGAGCAGGCATTAGACGGCACCGAGGTGAGGTTCAGCCACAGGAGACTCAAGCGTTGTGATAAGTGCGACGGAACGAGCTTCGGCCGCTCCAAGCGCTGTAACCCTTGCAATGGCACAGGCGTCCAAACCAAAGGAAGCACACTGACTGTGAAAGTCCCACCCAATGCCCAGCACGGTCAACAGTTACGCCTGCGAAAGATGGGTCACGAACATCCTGAGGGAGACTCAGGCGATCTGCTGATTACACTCCGACTCGATGCGAAGGAGGGTAGACGCTGGGAAGATGGCAGGCTTGTGCAGGAAGTACCAGTTCCAATCACCACTCTACTGTTGGGAGGCAAGGTAAGGATTTCCACGCCAGCCGGAAAGAGGGTACAGATTGAGGTCCAAGAGTGAACTCGTATAGGTGACAGAAGGAGACTACAGGGGCATGGGCACTCAGGTGGACCACTCGACATCGAGTTCACTCTTGCCGAGACCGACGAACTGACCTCCGAGCAGAAGGAAGCCCTAGAGAGGCTGCGAGACAGTGGTTTGTAGGCTCACGAAACCAATCAAATACGAAGTTCCTGAGCCGCTTTCGTGCGTGACTTCTCTAATGTAGCCGACTTCCTAGTCCCTAGGCGACGCCAGACACACATCATCGTCTTCCTGATGTCTTTGCTGATGCTTCCTGGAATCTCTGCCACATTCAGTCCGATAGACATTGAGTCCTACGACCTCGAGTCGCCCGAGCTTGAAGCCAATGATATCCTGTTGGAGGAGTTCTCTGCCGCGGGCGGAATTGAGGCCTTCGGAATCTATCTGAGAGATCCGAGTTATTTCGGCCAGCCCGATTCGGATGTTTCTATGATCGCCGACTACACTGGCAAAGGTGCCGGTGTGGTAAATCCCCAAGGAGGAATACTCAACCTCTCAGTACTGAGAGAGATTGACTCCAAGGCACAGCATCTCAGAGAGCACGAGATATCGCAGTTCTACCTGCCATTCGTTTCCCAGATCACCGGTGCGCCGGTAGTGGGAGTTTACGACTTAGCTACTGACTTCCGTTCCTTCATGTCGGGTCAATCTTCGCTGACAAGCCCTAGGATAGATCCCGACACCCTACAGATGACACCTCCTTCGACCAACTGGTTCGATTGCGGCGACCTAGAGTGTCTCACCTTCGATCATGAGAACCTCACTCAGGCCCACATCGACCTTGCAGCCCATAGACTCTCAAATCACAGTTCGGGAGCCTTCCTGAGGCTGCTCTCAAATGATCGCGCCTTTATCCCCGACCCGACGAGTAAAACGATTGGACCGTATGGTCACGAACTACTCGAGGACGGCACTATAGTCGCAGATGAATGGGGCCCTGGAAGATGGTCGGCCTCATCAGCTTGGCTCCTTCTTAACTTTGAGCGCGAGAGAATCGAGGAGGCCGGATGGTCGTACTCATGGCTCGACTCGGAATCTGAGTTTGGTTACTATTGGGAAGGAGTAACTCTGCACACCGACCCGGTTCACAACTCGGTAGAGGAGTGTGGCGAGAGATTGTCTGAAGGCGACAAACCGTGTGCGATGGAATGGCTCTACCTCGCTCTCGAAGAGGATCTCAGGTCAACCGACGAGATGGTTGTCACTTTGATGCTCGCCGAGGGTGTGAATGTCGAGATTAACCGAGAATTACTCTCAAGCATTTATCTGGTCGGAATCATGGCACTGGTTGTCACTCTGCTGCTCTGGCTGAGCCTNAGGAGAGTCTCTGACGTGGCTATNGTTGCTGTNGGNCTGACCTTGTCTCTAATGTGGATGCAGGGTTTCATCGGNTGGGCAATTATTCTGGGACAGAAGATTGGCTTCGANGTAATTTTNCGCTCTCAGTTCTCCAACCTNCTTCCAATNCTTGTACTGGCATTGGGGATAGACGACAGTCTGCACGCACTGCANCGGTACAAGGAGGAGAGAAGGAANGGAGCTAGCCCCGAGGAGGCNTCCCANATNTCAGTCACCCGNGTNGGTCGAGCAATCATGCTGACTTCGACNACNACTATNGTAGCATTNCTTGCNAACCTCACTTCNGATATCGCTGCATTNCGNTCATTCGGCATTGAGGCNGGATTTGGNGTCCTTTCTGCTTTCATNCTCACTGGAATATGGGTTCCACTGGTCAGGCACGATGTNGATGAGTGGATGGNGTCNAAGGGCAGATTGGAGGACGAAAGAGACGGAATCATACACATGGTTCCCAAGGAGTGGCTAGCAAACCTNGCAACTACNTCTGCGAGGAGNGCCCCCCTNATCGCCGTCCTAACAGTACTCATCACAGCCATGGCCGTTCCGATGATGCTGTCTCTCAAGGGCGACTTCCAGGTTGAGGACTTCATCGAGACTGAGTCAGACCTAGCCGCCGGAATTTATCTCGTCAATGATAGATTCAGTGATGAGGGTGAGCCAGGATTCATCCTAGTCGAAGGCGATATGGCAGATCCGAAGGTGATTGCAGCCTTTGGTGTACTTCGACAAAACGTCAACTCACGTGAGCCTGGCGAGCCAGACCAGATCTCTCGACTTCNAACCGGGGAGGTCGAGTTGATTGCTATCGATAACGTCCTCATACTGGCTAAGGCTGCCATGGCCTGGGATATCCAGCCATTCGAGCAGGCCGGCTGGGAATCAAATTCCGAAGATGGAGGGGTGGGCTGTGACAAGGACATACTCGGCCTACCTTCACTCGGAGATCGAGACTGCTTACTATTCCTGTATGGTTACATGCTCACTCGAGGCATACCTGAGAGTGGNGGCTANCCCNCTATGCCACCTTCAATCGCTGCCGAGTACATTCAAGTTGCCGACGAGATTGATTATGATAGTCCATGGTTGACAACCTCTGGAGAGCCCCCCTCATACATTCGCGCAGCAATCCGATTTGGAATCTCCAGCCCGGAGCAATTTGCACTGGTCGAACCCGCACTCAAGCAACTGCAGGATGACATGGCGCCGTTACAGGAGCTAGCGCGCAACCCTCTCAGGGAGCGCGGAGACATAGACTTGGCAGATTCGGAGTATCCGATTACTTGGGCTATACCCAGCGGCGAGCCGGTGGTCAGATTCGTTGCCGCCGACTCGATGCAGGACGAAATGCAGGGAACTCTGCTTCTTGGAGTCGCTTTCTGCACCCTGACACTGTGGTGGGGATTTCGAGAGGAAACCTCCGCCAGGCACAGATGGAGAGAAACAATATCCAATCCAAGAGCATCAGCGCGCAGAATAGGTGCGGTTGCGNCACTGACGGGAGTTGCTGCCTACCTGTTCCTCGGACCAACATACGGAGTTATGATGGCCACACTATCGATTATCCTCTCGCTACTCTGGGGAACTGCTCCTTTCTTCATTGCCACAGTCACTACAGGCCCGATTCTGGTTGTCATAATCTGGCTGTATGCCATGGTATCATTNGCAGGCTATGGGCTGAACATGGTNACCGTTGCAATCGCTGCTATGTCTCTGGGNGTGGGCATAGACTACGTNATCCATTTCATCGANAGATATCGCGAAGAGCGCGAGGAAGGNTCTACTCCAGATGTCTCGATAGCTGCGGTTGGTGGAGCATCCGGNCTNGCTCTTTTCGGGTCTGCCATCTCGGACATGGCNGGATTCATGGTCATCAACCAGTCTAAGATGGGATTCTTCTCAACCTTCGGACTTTTCTGCGCCATAATGATTGGACTCTCACTATTGGCCAGTATGGTACTGACTCCGGCGGTGCTGGGTCTGCTGCATCGCAAANCNCTCTCTNAGAGNANTNCTGAGTTCCANTAGGTTCTTNACAGGNTGTNATNTCGNNCCATCATGATGGAGNCTGGATACGCTGACAGAGGCCANATTATGGCCGTAGAATTTGATAGGAAGATTATCGTTTANTGGTGGATGATGGCGAATCTAGGNCTTCTCTCCACAGTGATTGGAATTATACTAATGCCAATCTGGATTCCGTTTGGGTGGATTGTTCATAAGAAGCAGTATGAGCACATGAGTGGAGCCNTAACTGACCGTTCAATCAACATGCGCATGGGATGGNTGTTCAAGAAGCAGCAGAACATTCCTCTGGACAAACTNACTGATGTNTCTATTCACGAGGGCCCAATCCTGAACGCCTTCGGAGTTGTCAGNATGCAGTTTGAGACAGCNGGTGCTGCACCTTTCATCCTCACCGGGGTGAAAAACTCCGATCAGTTCCGTGACCTCGTTCTCCAGCAAAGNGACTCNNTNGTNTCNNCCCCGTCNNCNGTCNNCANCTTCNGATGACTCNNANGANGTNCTAGTTGAGATTAGNGATNTNCTNCAGNANATNAANNCNAATCTNTCNANNGAGGAGTAATCATGGCANTNCTNGANTGTAANATNGANGCACGNGGNAAGGCGTATCGNCTCAGANTAGGTTTNAGATTGCTAATNATAGGNCTAATCATTTCTGCANCATTCTTCNTGNCTGGTNTAGAGATGGGCTTGCTTTGGCTNGCCCCNGNTGGGGCAATTGCAGGGGGCGCTTTCGCAATGTTCGAAGGAAGGNCTGGTTGGTGCGTCGCTAGAGCGATNGGCTTCAAGACNCCAATNTGATTCTATTTCCACATGCCGAGNGAATCCCTAAGTCCGTCTTCGAGTCTTTCATGGACGAACTCGTATCCCTCATTGACTAGCTTATCAGGAATGACACGCTGACTATCCAGCGTCAGCCTCTCACCCATCTCACCGAATATCAGCTTAATCGCGAATCTAGGCAGAGGCATGAATGCAGGTCTCCTGAGAACTCGGCCGAGCAACTTGGCGAACCTGCGTTGTCTGACTGGATTAGGAGCCGTGACATTGTACACGCCCTTGGATGACTCTTCCATCATCAGGTGATTCATCGCGTAAATCTGGTCGTCTAGGCTAATCCACGACATCCACTGTTTGCCACCAGCCATGGGTCCTCCAGCACCCATTTTGAACGGTAGTAACATCCTGCCTAGAGCCCCCCCGGTGGCGGCTAGGACTATACCAGTTCTGAGGTAAATTGTCCTGACTCCTGCTTCCTCAGCTGCCGATGCAGAACTCTCCCATTCCTTGCATACATCGGGAAGGAAACCGTCTCCGATTTCGCTTGATTCAGTGAGTTCCTCATCACCCCTATCTCCATACCATCCTATCGCACTAGCTAGGATGAACGACTCAGGTTTCTCATCTAGAGATGCGATTGCTTCGGACAGTAGTCTAGTGCTGTCGACCCTACTGTCTCGGATTTTCTGTTTCCGCTTGACACTCCATCGCTTGTCTCCGATAGGCTCCCCACCCAGATGGATGATCACATCGAAGCCGCTGATTAGATTAGAGTCCAACTCATTGTTTTCAGGAGCCCATCTAATCTCATTGGCACCCGGTTTCAGCGTCCTCCGGACCAACCTCCAGACATCATGACCCCCAGTATCTAGGAATGCCACGAGTTGAGTCCCAATCATGCCCGATGAGCCAGCGACTAGAATCTTCTTGCGAGGAAGAGGGGAGAAGTCAGAGTGTCTCTTGAGATCCCTCTGCAATCGCAACTCTCTGGCCTTGAACATTCTCGAGAGCCGACTCTTCACCAGCATGCCTCCGAGCACAGTATCGGCCAGATTTCCCAGTGCTCCGAATGGGACTTGGTAAGTCACATCGTCAACAACCTCCGTCTTTCCTTCAGACTGTCTGAGATTATGGTCATGAGTCCAGTGCCAGAACGGCCCCTTCACCATCTTGTCTGCAAAGTGGTGAGGCGGTTCGTAGGCGGTATGCTCAGCGACCCAAGTCATCTTCAGAGGGCCCATCGGGAACCGGAAAACCCTCTGTGAGCCGACCTCTATCGTCTCGTCCGCCCTGACTTCCTCAGCGACCTCCCAAGGGGGCATCAAACGTCTGAACGAACCCTCGTGTTCGAACCACTCGAAGGTAGAGTCAATGTCGGCATCAACTGTAGTCACATGCTTGTACTTGTACATCAAATCACCAAAGCACTCAGCGGCGACGGCGACCAAACCCATCTTTAGAGATGCTCATTGACAAATCTCCTCAATAGATTGAGTTAAACCCGAATTCTGGGAGAGAAGGCCATGGCAGACACCAGCCAGTATGGTGCCATTATCATCGGCGCGGGCCCGGGCGGCCTAGTTTGCTCGATGCTTTTAGCGAAGGCCGGAGTCAAGGTACTGGTACTCGAGAAGTCGAGTGTAGTCGGGGGCCGAACCAGACTTGTTAGCAAAGACGGATTCACATTCGACAGAGGCCCCACTTTCTTCCATTATCCAGAGATTTCTGAGGAGATATTTTCTGCTCTTGGTAAGGACGTGCACAAGGAACTTGAACTCATCAGACTCGAGCCCAATTATAGATTGATATTTGGCCAGGGNGGGCAGATTGACGCCACTTCTGACATTGAGATGATGACATCCCAGATTGAGAAACTATCCGGCCCTGAGGACGCCAATGGATTCAGACGTTATATGGAGGACAATCGCAGGAAGCTGAGACTTTCCAAGAAATGCCTCAACACACCTTGGAAGGGCGCTTCTGACCTAATCAGCAGGAGGGCCCTGAGAGTTTCCAGAGTTCTACGCCCATGGAGAAGCGTCTCCTCGGACCTCTCAAAGCTGTTCAAGGATGACAGATTGCAACTGGCCACCTCATTCCAGACCAAATATCTCGGAATGAGTCCCTTCCATGCTCCGAGCCTATTCACTTTCCTGGCCTATCTCGAATATGAGTACGGTGTATTCCACCCTAAGGGCGGAGTGGGCTCGATAACTCCCAAGATGGCCACAATCGCCAAGGATCTCGGAGTTGAGATTAGACTATCCGAACCGGTCGAGGAGGTATTATTCCAAGGTAAGAAAGCGGTGGGAGTAAGGACCGGGCAAGGCATTTACTCATCAGACAAGATAGTCATGAACGCGGATTTCGCCTCAGGCATGACCGAACTCGTTCCGGATAAATTGAGGAAGAAATGGTCTGACAAGAAGATTGCAAACAAGTCGTACTCTTGCTCTACATTCATGCTCTATCTGGGAATAGACCGAACTTATGACTCCCCACATCACCAAATTTACGCCTCGTCGGATTACGAAGGAAACCTGAGAGACATCAGTGAGCACAGAATCACTTGGGACGACCCCTCAATTTACGTTCAGAATGCATGTGTTACCGATCCATCCTTGGCTCCAGAGGGTTGCTCTACNCTCTATGTCCTAGTGCCCGTAGCAAATACTGATGAGTCAATCGACTGGAATTCACACAAGCAGCAATNTAGGAACGTCGTAATTTCACAGTTGGAAAAGATGGGATTCGAAGGGGTCTCCGACCACATTATCTCAGAGACTATTGTCACACCCGACGACTGGTCATCAAACGATATCTATCGAGGAGCGGTGTTCAATTTAGCACACAGCCTCAATCAGATGCTCTGGAAGAGACCTCAGAACCACTTTGAGGATACGGAAGGCCTGTATCTCGTAGGCGGTGGCACCCACCCAGGAAGCGGCCTTCCCACAATCTTCGAGAGTGGTAGAATAACCAGCAAGATGATCTGTGCTCATCTTGGAATAGACCCGGAATGGAATGGAATGGATCCTTGGTTTGAAGAGTATCGGAGACCAAAGTTAAATCCGACATGACCGACGAATCACCATGTCTCGCGTCGTTCTGACTGATTTAGAGCGCGGACACGAGGACTGTATCCTCAGATTTGCCGATGGCTCATCCTTCAAGGTCAGCTACCTATCGATACGCTGCCGCTGCCAGTGTGCCAAGTGCAAGCCTAGGCAGGAGAATCAGCAGAGATTGCTCGAATTTGAAGAAGAGGTCGCACGACTCAGGGTTGAGAAGCCGCGTGCAGAGCCAGTGGGTCGCTACGGAGTCAGATTTGACTGGCCCACAGGATGCTCCAGCGGAATTCATTCATTCACTCATCTGAGAGAAGTTGCAGAAGACCTAGGACAGCTTCTTTGAGACTCTCAAATAAGCCCGAAGGAGTCAAAGGCAAGTTGCTTCTCGCCAANTCGTCTGAAGCATAGGTTCCCCCTGTGCATTCGGCGGTGATCCAATGACATGGGATGGTCCGGAGGAGAAAGAGCCCGAACTGGGCGAGGAGGACGAGTGGCAACTTTTCGCCTCTGCTGGGTATGCCTCGGCCGAGGCATTGGCAGAGTCCGAGAAGGAAGACCAAACAGACTCTGATAAAGAGGAATTCTGGTTCGATGGTGACGATATCGAGGCCAACGGAACCTCATTGGACTGGGATGCNCCGCCCTGCCCAACTCCATTGGGAATAGCCCACGTAATCAAACTCGGAGTCTGTGACTACTGCCTGCATAGAGTGGGCGGTCGCCGGACAAAGAACACAGGCCAGGAGGGAGGAAAGGCAGTCAGAGAAGATGCCCATGCTAGAGACCCTGACATCGCCAAGTTCGGGGCACCAGAGTTGTGCCCTCTGTGTGAGGATTTGTTCGATGATGTCGAGAACATAGTAAGCAGGGTGACCGAGTCAGTAGCAGGAGTCCAGCACTCGACGATGCAATTTGGAATCCATCTTCCTAAGGATTTGATACAGGAGGAGGACAGAATCAGGAGCAGACACGGAGCACCCGGTTCGAGACCGCTCAAGGCAGCATTCGTAGATGCCATTCAAGCTAATCTGTCGAATCACTTAACCGATGTCAACTTCGTCAAAGAGAATCCTGATCTGATGATTAGGGTCGATGGCCTAACTCTCAGAGTAGACATAGACATTCGCCCAGTTTTCCTCTATGGCAGATATAGGAAGCTCAGCCGTGAGATTCCCCAGACAAGATGGCCCTGTAGAGCCTGTAGAGGGAGGGACGAGGGCTGCGAGTCTTGTCAGGGAACCGGCCTGCAATACCCCGATTCTGTTCAGGATCTAATCGGAGAGCCGATTCGTGAAGCGCTGAACGCAGAAGACACATCATTCCATGGAATGGGCCGAGAGGATATCGATGTCAGATGTCTAGGCTCTGGCAGACCTTTCATTCTTGAAATTAAGAATCCGCTAGTAAGAGAACACGACCTCGAAGAACTGGCCTCTTTGGTGAACGCTAATGGCTCTGGAATGGTCGAAATCGACTCACTCGAATGGACTCACAAGAAGAGAGTAGCAAAGGTCAAGCAACACCGCTCTGATAAGACATATACAATCCGTTTCAAGACNAGTGAGAAGCCAGATGANGAGGAAGCCATAGTGGCAATCGAGGGNCTGTCTGGAACGATTCTNGAACAGGAGACACCGAAGAGNGTGTCCCANCGCAGGGCTGCCAAGACCCGCAAGCGGAAGGTAGTGTCAGTCGACAGAGTCACCGTCGAAGACGATGCAATNGAAATCACACTCAGATGCGAGGCTGGAACTTACATCAAGGAACTCGTACACTCAGACGAGGGAAGGACCGTACCCTCAGTCAGCAGCGTACTAGGCTGCGAGTGTGAAGTGCTGTGGTTAGATGTGGAGGAAATCCATGATTAGAGCCCCTGTTTCCGCATCCGAGGCCTTAAGAATAATCGGCAGGTCGAACGCTCCCGCGACCTACGGTCGGATGTGATTTAATGGCTAAGAGAGCACATGGTCCTCGTCAGGGTACACGCAGTATCCTGAAGAAGAGCAAGGCCGATCGAAGCAGGGTTTTCATCAACCGAGTCATGCATCCCTATGCAGAGGGCGACAGGGTTGCGATAGTGCTAGATGGAGCCCAGCAGAAGGGAATGCCTCACCGCCGATTCCAAGGCAAGACTGGAATTATCACTAGCACCCAAGGAAGGGCATACGTAATCTCGGTCTCCGACGGCAATGCGAACAAGACTGTCGTAGCAAGACCAGAGCACCTCAGACCTATGGAGTGAGAATTATGTCAGAGAAGGAGTACACCGACTTCGCTACTGTGCGGGATCTTCTGGTTCAGACCAACGAGCGCCGAGGCGATCTCTCTTACGAGCAGACCATGGCTCTGCAGCATGCCGAGTGGGCGGCCAGTGAGAACCGCGGCGGAATCAAGACCGATCCTAAGGTATTCACAGCTCTAAGGGACGAGCTGACTCAGAATGAGAAACTCGCGGGGCATCCCGAGATTTGCGCCAAGTTGGCTGAACTCTGCCCGATGGAAGTCCCAGACGTGAGAGTCGTGATAGCTAGCAAGCGAATCGCCATGGACACTTCAGAGATTGAGGAAGTAATCACCCTCATTCGCCAGCATATTCTCTGAAGACATTTTCTATCTGATTTTACCTAACGATTTCATTCAAGTGAGGGAACCGCTCTGGGAGTACGAGGAACATGCAGTTTGGCGGACCAACTGAGCCCGACGAGGAGCAGATTCCTCCATTCCAGTCAGAGTCCCATATCAGAGTCCTCGACATGCAGGATAGACGCCCGATAGGGCATGAGATGACCGGCCTGACTCGGCCTGGATTATTCCTCGTTCGAGCCAGAGTAAACGAGGTCGATGGCATAGAGATTGGCTCTACTGTAGAGAAGGAATCTGCCAACATAGGCGCTCTCAGTGAACTCAGACTGAAAGATATCCCTGAGAATGCTAATTCCGAACTCTTGGATGCAATCTCAGAGGCAATATCTGATGACTCTCACATACATCTACAATTCTACAACAGCGCCGGCCCCATGACCCGAAAGTTCCACTCATTCCAATTGCTTCCAGGAATTGGGAATTCTAAAGCAATCCAGATGGTCGGCCTCAGGGGCTCGGGTTGGCATGAGTTCTCCGCAGTTGACGAGGCCTGTGCAATTGACTCGGTCAGACTTCTTGCTGAGCGTTATCTCAAGGAGATGGAGGATGAAGCACAGACTCCTCGGCTGCTAGACCTCCTAGTCCGCGCCGATCTCTAATCGGGGTGCTTGGATGGATGACTTAGACATCAGACTCCTAGTAGATTTACTGAGAGACAGAATCAATCCGGACAAGGGATTAGGACAGCACTTCCTCCTCGATGAGTCTGTGGTAGATAGATCGATAGAACTCGCTAATTCCTCTGAGTCTATTACTACAGATTCCAGAGTAATCGAGATTGGCCCAGGGGCAGGTTCTCTGACTCTGGGTCTGCTCAGGACCGATGCCTCAGTTACTGCCTTCGAGGTCGATGAGGAAGCCATATCCCATCTTGCTAGAGTGTTCAATGGTGCAGATGGGAGACTAGACTTGGTCAATCAAGACGCCTTGCTCGCCGATTGGCCGGGTGATGCAACCCATTTAGTTGCAAATATTCCCTATCAGATCTCCAGCCCGCTTCTAGAGAGAATTCAGAAGCACCACGCTCAGCACCCTCTGTCTTCGGTTGTACTTCTGCTGCAGGATGAGTTCGCTGAGAGGATGATAATTAATCGAAATGACACCGCTTCAGGGCCACTATCCCTCTCGCTTTGGCTTGATTTTGATGTTGAACTCGATGTGAAGGTACCTCAGCACTGCTTCAGCCCAGCACCAAGGGTCAGTTCGCGAATAGTAAGACTGCAACCCAATGCAAGAGAAATGGATGTAAATCGCAGGATGTTTAGGACAATCACTAGTCACTGCTTCGCGAATAAGCGCCGAAAAATGAGGACACTACTGTCTCAGACACCACGACGCCTGTCTCGCAATAAGGGCTGGCACAAGGGTCGCTGGCGAGACTCAGTCAGCGCAGTAATCGCATCCCCTCCTGAGGGGATGGTGGAGGACTGGCAGAACCTCAGACCAGAGAATCTGAAAACATCTGATTGGATATATTTGACGAAGTCAATTTCTTTATTTCCAGTAGAATAGAGAGGGTTTTGACAGCGCCTTGATAGAGGGCCCCCGGCTCCGCTGGTCAGGGCAGTGGGGCGCGAGGAGACCCAAGCTCAGGACTTAGTATGGCAAAGAAGGACACCTATCTGGCACTTCTAAGAAGAGGTATTGATGAGAATACAGCCCACCTTCTTTCAGATAGCGGAGTCAAGGTCGGCGACATCAAGAAGTTCGATGTAGAGACTCTTTCGAACAACTACGGCTTGAAGAAGGAGGTAGCTGAATCTGTTCTCGATGCAGTCCGCTCAGGACCCAGAGACTCCGGCAAGCAGAGATTCCTAGCCGATGTCCTCGCTGACAGGTCGAAGAAGAAGATAGACACTATTGAGGAGAGGAGATTCAAGCGTGAGCAGAAGGATCTGCACTCAGAGTTATTGGAGAAGAAGGAACAACTTCGAATCGCTCGAGTCGAGCAATTCAGGAACAAGAAGTTGGTGATGAACAGACTCGGCAAAACCATCGAACTCATTGTCAAATTGGAGAACTCATTCGATGACGAATCAAAGGACGAGCAACGCTCAAAACTGCGCGATCAGTTGGAGACCAGAGGACTTGAGGCTGCAAGAGATCATGAGATGCTTGAGTTGGTCGGAACACCNCAGGATATTGTTGANTTCCGAAGGAAGATAGCACCCAAGATTTGCATGCANGCATGCCCNTCCTGCGGAGAGGAAATCGACCCTATACAGGGNAATGTGATGGANGACATGACCGACTTCTCACTAATCTGTTGGGAGTGTGAGGAGGAGTTCAGGGCGCCNATGGCTCAGNTAGTNGAAGATAGACTNAACAACGGGTCGAGAATCAANATTGATTCCAAGAAGAAACCNCGNCTCACTGTGAAGAGNNNNCCGANGAAGAANGNCTCNACCTCGATTGCNGATCANATAATCAAGGATCTNGAATCNNCNGGTGCNAGNGCTGAGGAGCTTGAGGCGGCAGCCGAGTCGAGCAAACTCTCCGGAGTGCTGATGAGCATAGACGACTGGATTGACCAGACCATAGCAGCGAAGGGCTACATCCAGGCTCAGGAGCACCGTGAGGAGTTCATCATCGCGACAGGAGCGGGTGCGACTAAGTTCAACAAGTGGATGAAGAAGGCCGGACTGGTCTTCAACAAGCAGACCGGAAGATGGACTCGCTGGGAAGATCGCTGAGGCTGTTAGATGAGTGAGGAGACACCGGTCATCCGGTTCTTCAGAGGTTCCAAGCCAATCNGCATAGTTGCNGTTGTGCCCNATGCTCCTATTCTGGAGATGGCTGAAATCGCAGGCGTCGAAATACCCACGAACTGNACTTCGGGCACCTGTGGCACATGTCTAGTCACACTGCGTGAAGGACAAGTCGACCTCCCCGAGGATCTACCACCTGGATTGGATGAGGATTTGGTGGAACTAGGAGGCACTCTGACTTGCTGCATCAAACCAAAGGGTTCGTGCGACATCGACCTTATTCCTCCTGCTTGGTGATTCAATGGTCGATTGGTCGGATTCCCAGTTCCTCACTCTGCTATTCATCGACATATTGGCGATTGTAATCGCCGTCTGGTGGCTGTCCAGAAAATTCACCTCCAAGATGAGAGAGGTTGAGGAAAGAACGGCCCGAGCCAGACTCAGTACCTCGGACACAACTGAAGAGGAATGAAGACTACTCGTTTATTGCCGCAGTCCATNTCTCAGCATGTGGGATGCCTACAATCTCGATGTGACAACCCAGAACTCCCCTTTGTGACCCAATCTCCCGCTTGAGAGAAATCAAATCATCCAAGCAACANGGACAGTGAGGATGAGGGGGCTTAACCCATAGTTCGACTATTCCCGAGTCATTCACTTCAACTCCTTTCAGTATGGATTCGTCTGTAATCAGGCTGCCATGGGGCTCCTTNCGATCATTCAGAACCCTAGCCAACCGCATCTGCGCCTTTTTGCGAGCCCTAGTCAAATTCAGCACCTCCGAAATTCGAAGTAGATAATCGACTCCCTCATGCTACCACTCCGTCAGCATTGGAAATGAATCGCCCATCGTAAGGCACTCCATGCCGTCGCTTACTCTGGCCCAAGTATCCTCTGTACCAATCGCCCCATCTGANTGTATCACCTTNGGTTCGATTGCCATCGTACCTCCTACTTCCAGAGGACGGTCAAAGCCACTTGCGATNACAGGAGTCTCATCTAGCTCTAGGCCGACTGAATGCCCCAGAAACCTAGCTTGATCTGGAGGCATTCCCATAAGGTGTTCTGAATGCCCCATCTCGGCTGCCATCTGTCTACCTTGTTCCCAGACTGCAGAGCAGTTGTTACCTCTGCCAAGGCCACTTACTAGGGAGTCTCTGATTTCCGCCATGTCATTCAGTCTCTCGTGCCATTCAGATGATAATGGGCCAGCGCTGAATATACGAGTACAGTCTGATACATAGCCCCGGTGAACATGAACGATGTCTACCAATACCGGCTCATTCTCACCGACCTTTGCAAACCCTGCTCCTAGTGAAGCGATAGGATTGGCGCCGAGGCCAGCGACGCCCGAATCGAAGTATGATGGGACTGCGCCTGAGCGACCAGTTGCGATGACCACTCTGTCGCAGTCCATCGGCCAATTCCTCATTCTAATTCTACCACCGAATCCGGCCGTTCGACTGACCTCATCAGCTGCAGCTGCCATCTCAATCTCAGTCTTGCCGACACCCCCAGTATCTCTGATTGTTTCAAACATCATCCGGTTGATTCTACCACTCTCTGCGAGTATCTCAATCTCCCAATCAGACTTCATCTCTCTGAGAGTGAATAGNANNCCAGTGCAATCGGGGCTCACGCCCTCGAGATNTGAGAATNTGCTAGACAAGAACTCCCATCTCGATTTNGGTACCTTGCCTGCTAGCATTCCNGGAGCCTTAGTGCAACCAGCTTCCCTGAGAGAATCCTCCAGACCACTCATCCTAGGCTGCTCAACTATCTGATGCGGAGCATCTCCTCCTCCTGCCTCAAACCTAGCTCTGTCAAGCGAACGCCTGACCCAGTGATTTGTCTCGATACTGGANCCATCTGCACCTACCAGAAGCATTGAACTCTGTCTGCCCCCAGTAAGCCAGTACAACTCGACCGGGTCATCGATGAGGNCAGATTCGTGTCCGGAATNNGCTAGAGCCTTGGATAGCCTTGNTTGGCGCGCCTCCAACTCAGATACTGGAACCCGCCAGTCCTCTCCATCGGGTCCGGTGAGCCTCCCAGCATCCCAGTTCATGNAACCGCTCCGTAGCCTCCAATGAAAGGTATTGTGGGAACACGCAGGGCGTGTTCTGNATCCACAATGGCCATAGAGGGGCCGCTGGTGCCGCGGAACGTGACAACCGTCCTGTCGTTGGACGACGTCCGTCTGGCGGGGCGGACTGTTCTGTACAGAGTCGATGTCAATTCGCCATTGGATCCGTCTACAGGAGCCTTCCTCGATGACAGTAGATTACGCTCNACATTGGACACTCTCANCAANCTCTCNGACTCCAANGTCGTCATAATGGGNCANCAGTCCAGACCGGGNAAGATAGACTTCACAGACATGGCTGGGCACTCCGATCGCCTCTCGCGNCTAATCGGGCANCAGATTCAGTTCGTCGAGGACATCTGTGGGGACGAGGCNATAGCNGCGATAGAAGAGATGCANCCAGGTGAAAAGGTGTTCATCAACAACGTCAGGATGCATCCNGAGGAATACGGCGANAACAAGGTGAGNGCAGAGGACGAGTCAACTTCAGAGATTGTCACAAGNCTCTCATCGGTAGCCGATGNCTACGTCACNGATGCCTTCGGAGCTGCGCANCGCAACTCTCCAACTCTAACTGGTTTCACCGAAGAGATTCCCTGTATAGCAGGACGTCTGATGAACAAGGAGATTCGCTCTCTTAGTCTAGCAGTTAATGACCCACCTAGGCCATATGTTGCAATCCTCGGTGGGGCGAAGTGCGACGACTCCCTGAGAGTCGCACTCAACCTGATTGGCCGAGAAGTCGTCGACTCGATAGTGATGGTAGGAGTGGTTGGTAATCTGATGCTATGGGCAGACGGTCATGACATAGGGAGAGGGAACAAGGAAACAATCAAGGCGATGATGGGAGACGACTTCGAGCCCACATGGAAGATGGCTGAGCAATTGGCCAAGGAACACTCTGAACTGCTGTTCCTGCCGCGTGATGTAGCAGTAGAAGTCGATGAGAAGAGGAACCAGATGGAGTTGGATAATCTCCCCACAGACTACCCGATTTATGATATCGGAATCGAGACTCTGCAAGACTTGAGGACACTTCTGAACGGTGCCAATTGCATACTATGGAATGGACCTGCGTCATACTTTGAGAAGCCGGAGTTCGCCTTCGGGACAATTGAGATTCTCAACATGTGCGCAGAGGCCACGGGAGTAACAATCGTTGGAGGAGGACACACCAGCGCTCTAGTAAATCAGAGAGGAATGGCCGGAGAGTTCAGTCACAACAGCACTGGAGGAGGATCAGCACTTGGAATGCTCTCGGGAGATCCTATGCCGGTTATCGAATCGCTCTCAAAATCTAATGATAAGTTCAGACCACTGCTAGAGGCCCTAGGTCTTGACGAAGAAGAATGAGCCACTGGGGGGACTTGAACTCCCGACCTCCTGATTACGAATCAGGTGCTCTACCAACTAAGCTACAGTGGCGCCAAACCGCCGCCCCCACCGTCGCATATAGACAATCGGTGCAGGCAACAAGGCTAAGTGTCTAAGTAAATACGTCGAACTATGGAAGAAGATGGAGGAGGAGACTCCCAAGAAACCACTTTCAGCGGAACACCGAACGCCGCTCCAGCAGAAGCACCTGCAGGGGCTTTTGACCAACCAGCAGTAATGATAGGGCCGAAGAGCTCTCTACCCAAGGTTATGGGAATTCTGATGATGCTCTATGGTGCAGTAATGGGACTTCTTTCAGTTCTCGGATTGCTCGTTGTAGGGGCTACTGTATCTGATTATGAGGATTCAGGAATAGATGTGAACTCCACGTTCATGTATGCTGATGCTCTAGTTGATGTTGCATTCCTATTCGTCGTAGCATACGCTGGATATCAGGTATTCAACTACCAGAAGAGTGGCGTCAAGTTGGCCCTATACGCAATAGGCGTCGACTTGGTCATGGGTCTAATCGGTGCACTCTTCATGGCAGACATGATGGCAGAAATAGCTGGAGACAGCGCCTTTGGCTCTACAATGGGAGGAATCGGCGCATTCATGAGCGTCTTCTGCGCTGCAATCTGTGGTCTAATCGTGGCTCTACCACTACTCGCTTCCGGCGACTCAATGGAAGATTAGTGCAGAGCACTGAGATCCAGCATCTGACCTAGGCGGGCGTTTACATCCGCTAGGATTGTTTCCAGCGCAGCCTCTGTGCGACCCTCGGCTCGCATAACTAGGATTGCCTCAGTATTGCTAGCGCGGCATAGACACCAACCGTCTTCGTATCGAACCCTGATTCCATCTACGGTTGAGTACTCCATATCAGAGAAGGCTTCAGCCACGGCTTCCAAGATTTCCTCACGCTCACCGGGAAGAGGAACCTTGGCTTCACCAGTAGATGGGTAATCCGGTAGGAATGAGAATCGATCCGAGAAGGTCGGCCCACCATCTGATGGCAAGGGGTCGCGCCCGACTATCTCNAGTAAGCGGGCGGAGTTATACAGCGAGTCATCAAAACCTGGCCAGCGATCATGCAGGAAGAAGTGACCCGACATCTCGCCGGCCATAGGAGACATCGGATTATTCCTCAATTCGCGCTTCATGAACGAGTGTCCGGTCCTGACCATCCGTGGCACACCTCCTGCTGACTCTATGGCCTCCTCCAGCGCCATACTGCACTTTACATCGAAGTAAACAGTACGCTCATNCTCATCCGCATCTTCTGGGATATTCGACAACACGTCCTTTGCAATCACAGCCATTAGTCGATCAGGATGGATGAATCGCCCGCATTCATCTACTACTCCTATNCTGTCNCCGTCTCCATCCATTCCTATTCCGAACTCCGCACCATGCTCCAGCACTGCTGCAGATAGGTCAGCCATGTTCTCCGGNCGAGTCGGGTCTGGAGGGTGGTTAGGGAAACTACTGTCCCACTCGCAGTGCAGAGGTATGGCATCTACCCCCAGAGCTTCCATCACTCTCATCGCAAGAGGGCCCGGTACGGCATTTCCGCAGTCCACCACTATCTTCACCGGTCTAGCCGGCTTACCCGCATTCTCGACTACTGTTCGAATGTAATGGTCCTCAAAGCCGCCGACCTCTCGGTGTACTCCCTCGCCCTCGTTNAACTCGCCNGCATCGAAAGTAGCCTTCAATTCCTGCAATTCATCTCCAGCNATGGGAAGTTTGCCATGACAAATTTTGAATCCATTGTATTCAGGAGGATTATGGCTAGCTGTGATGGCAACAGCAGCCTGTATGGGAAGATCAACAGTGGATCGATAGAGTACTCCTGTGGTTGTCACCCCCAAATCGAGAACATCTGCTCCAGCACTGGTCACACCTTCGATGAATGCCGCATGCAAATCCGGCCCTGAGTCTCGAATGTCCCTTGCTACAGCTACTGCAGACGCATTCAGATGAGTTACTACCGCTTTGCCTAATCTGTTGGCGAACTCTGGGGTAATCTCATCCCCCGCGATGCCTCGGATGTCGTACGCCTTGAACACGCTCACGGACCGGGCCAGATGCAGACACTCCTAAGCGTTCCCGATTCGGGAAAGCGACTCAATCAGCGTATTTGTCCGCCCCTTGAAAGTGCAGAGACACATATTTCTCGTCACCTACGACCCAACTGTCGTGTGGCTCTGGACCTATGTAGAACAGGTCTCCCGGNCCCATAGTGTAGACCTCACCGTCCTTGAACGCGCAGGTCGCATGCCCTTCGATTACCATGCCGAGGTGCTCCACTTCGCAGAAGTCAGTTCCTGACAGCGGCGAGACATCCACAGACCACTTCCAGCCGGGCTCGTAGGTGGCTCGACCTATTGTCATCCCATCGAAGTGGATGACCTCGAACCTACCTTTCTCGAACTCCCTCAATTCATCGGGCTGTTCAAAGCGCTTGAGAATNATATCGTGTTTCATTCTNNTCCACTTCCTCGAAACGCCTCACATACAATCTCAATTAGTGCGCCTCCNGGAAGGTCACGTACGGCNTAGGCAGCTCTAGATGGAGGTACAGCGTCACCAAGCCACTCAGAGTACACTTCATTCATGGCGGAGTAGAATCCGATATCGGTCATCAGAACAGTGACCTTCACCAAGTCGTACTTGCTGCTGCCAGCAGCCTCCAGCAGACCGTCTATCTTGGCCAGAGTNCCTCTAGTCTGAGCCTCAATTCCATCTTGTGTATTGTCTATCTGTCCTGATAGCCAGATGTGGTCTTTGACCGAAATTCCAAGACTGTAAGGCCCCATTACTTCTGCGCCGGTATCGATTCTCTTCTTGTTGTGCATGACCCTCGGAAGGGAGCGCAGGTGATAGGCTTACTCTCGCAACATCTCGACTATTCGGATATGGTCACCGGACATATCTTCGGCAGTCAGTCCAGCCAATGGAACCCACGCTGCTTCGGCCGCATCGTCCCCNCCTCTAGGAACTGCTTCTGGCTCGACATCGACTAGGTAGAACAGGGCGATGATATGCTTTCTGGGGTCTCTGTGAGGATCTCCGTGTATTGCCAGTGCGACCGGGTCGAAACCATCCACCCCGGCCTCTTCCTCCAACTCGCGGAGGACTGCATCCTCGGGGTTCTCGCCATTCTCAACGAAGCCACCGGGGAAACCCAGACGGCCCTTCCACGGCTCAGCCCCTCTACGAATGAGGAGAGCTTCAGTTCCCGAATCCCCCTCTCTTAGGGCGACAGCGTCGACAGCTACTGAGGGATTGTTGTAACCGTCATGCCCACAGACATCGCACGAATCACTCCCCATAGCGACGNCTCCTCATCTGATACGAATCCAGAGCCTCGTAGAGGTCGGTCTTACTGAATGAAGGCCAGTGCACGTCGGTGAAGTGTAGTTCAGAATAGGCGATTTGCCAGAGTAGGAAGTTTGAGACACGTTCCTCTCCACTGGTTCTGATTACTAAATCAGGATCAGGCAGGTTAGAGGTATACAGTCGACTTGAAATCTGCTGCTGGTCAATCATCTCGACGGAAATCTCGCCTTCAGCGTGAGCCATGGCTACATCCCTGACCGCATCAACGATTTCCTCCCTACCACCGTATGCCATACAGATTGTGAACAGGAAGTCGGAGTAGTCCTCAGTACGCGACTCTGCGTTCTTCAACGCCTCCCTGACTCTGTCTGGGAGCAAACTCAGACGGCCCACTGCCTGTACCTTGACTCCGTTCTCGTGAATCCTAGAGTCGTCTGCAATTTCATTGAGTCCGGCGACATAGAGATCGAATANCCCTTCGAGCTCGGCCTCGGAACGCTCTTTGAGGTTCTCAGTAGATAGAGCATAGACTGTGAAGTATGGAATTTTGAGGTCGAGTATCCAATCCATGACCTCCTTCAACTTCTCCTTGCCGTAGGCATGACCGACACCCTTGTCCAAATCTTTGCCCCAGGCGAATCGTCTGTTCCCGTCCATGATTATCGAGACATGCTCGGGCAANTCTCCCTGCTTGATTCTTTCACGCAGTCGATTTGCACGAATCCTGTCGGTTCNAGAGATGAANCTCCAAGCATAACTGGAATTGNCAATCACTCTAGCCGGGACTGAAATTACTCGAAATCGGAGCAGCCACTTGGCTAANCCNTCAATCCTACTGCCTAGAGCCCTTCGCGCGCGTCCCACGCGCCACCGAGACAATTCTGCGCTAAAGGTCGTCGCCGTNGCAGACCTACTCGAAAATGATGTCCGCNTCCTCTCCNACACGGTCTAGAAGACCCTTTTCAGGATTGACTACGATGACCTGCCCAGCCTTTTCCCATACTGGCAGGTCNTGGAAACTGTTGCCAGCGTANCCGAANCCTCCTTCACCAAATCTTGAGATTAGTGCCTCAGCTTTCTTACTGCCTCGCAGATTAAATGTCTCGTCCGATGCTAGTACATCTGAGAACAATCCCACATGGGCAGCTACTCGTTCAGCTACCAAACGGTCTGAGGCAGTTGCAAGGAGCAGTTTCCTACCTCGTGAGTGTTCAGCAGTAATCCAGTCTAGGAAAGCCTCGTGGTAATCCAAATCCCTTGGCTCAAAATCAAGTCTACGAGCGAGATCCCTCTTCCACTGCGCCCTATTGCCCATAATTTCCTTGAGAAGCACTCCAAGAATCATCCAGGGCCTTCGAGCAATCACTCTCTTGGCGCTGATTACACTCATGTCTGAGAGTATGAGAGTACCATCCATATCGACGGCGAGAGGGATGTCCGACACAGCTTCACCCATACGCTTCGGTCGAGGGTCGAGTTCAAGGCTTCTTTGACCGATTCAATGAAACCCACTACTACGTCGTGCCCCCCGGGGCACGTGTCATGTCAGTCGATCAAATGCCTTGGAGACCTGCTGCTATGTCTCAGGTCGAGTCCGACGAGGAAGCACCTCCAGGATTCATTGCATTACGATTCGCTGGAATCGGAATGATGGCTAGGATGATTGAGCCTGAATCACTGAGTGAGCCCGAAGACTGGAGCACCATGGTCGGCGAGTTGAAATCATGGGGAGAAGTCCCAGATCCAGATTCAATATCATCATTGCAGAAAATACCCTCTCCGAGGGGGCTAAACGTCGTATTGCAAGCCGACTCAACATGGTTGGCGGAGTTTATTCCTTGGGCCTCTGATGGCAGGATAAGGGCTAGAGCAAAGGCCGCTCCAGAAGGCTCGAGAATACCGATTGGCGGCTATTCCTACGAAGGGCGCGATCTCGTTATCCTCAGGCTATTGGAAGAGGAGATCGAAAGCTCGGCTGAAATCATCTTGAACGCATTGGGGGCAGATGATGCAGATGCAGCCGAAGCAGAGTTGCACAATGCAGGTATGGTGCTGGGCAGATACCACACTAAGGCTGAGAATGCTAGACTCACTCCCTCAGATCAGTCAAGATGGAATGCAAGGAATCAGTGGCTTGAGGAGACTCTCAGAGCCACTTTCCTATGGCGAGCTCCGTTTTCGAAGGACCAGCCCTGCACACTGAGCCTAATGGATGTCAGATTCAACGACATATCGGGGGACTCTCTCAGGATTGGAAGAACACGTCTTGCTGATGCTCTGAGGATTCCGGTTTGCGAGTTCCCAGCTATGCGCGATTTAGCATCCCTCATCCATGATCTTTCACGATTGCACCATGATGCAGGATCAAACCTCGAACTGATGCCATTGCGTCTTGCTCTGATAGAGGGCTGGAAATCTAGAGCTCCGACAGAGTGGACATCAGATAACGCATTCTACTCACACAGAGGAGGCCTTGCAATCTGGGAGTACGAACAGTGTCTGATGGATGTTCTCGAGGCCACCTCGCATCAGTCAGGAGCTCCTCAGCCTGCTGTTGAGATTCTTAGATACGTCCAGGTATACCAAAAGAAGATGTTTGGTAATCGGACATTTGGTGGCCTTTCTGGGATGGCTGCCTTCTTCGGGCTAGTGACATTGTATCATACATTCCCATGGACGCCCAGCGAGGTCGCATTGCCTCTGATATTCCTAGGAGCGAGCGCGTTGCTGATGCGTTACTATCGAGGAATGTCGCCCCCACCAGAACAGCCCTTCACGACGATTTAGAACGAATCAACCCGAATCGTTCCGTTCTTATCATGACGGTAGAGCAATGGAGACCCAGTTGGAATTTCCAGCGACACGATGTCATCGGGACTGATTCCCTCGATATGCATCACAATCGAACGAAGTGAGTTTCCGTGAGCCGAGACTAGGACATTCTTACCACTCTCAAGATCTGGCAGAATCTCTTCTGTGAAGTAAGGAATAGTCCTCTCTGCAGTCATCTCAAGACTTTCTCCTTCTGGAGGAGGAACATCGAAAGAGCGACGCCAGATTTGCACTTGCTCTGCCCCGTGCTTCTCTGCTGTCTCAGCTTTGTTCAAGCCCTGTAGTGCCCCGTAGTGACGCTCATTTAACCTCCAATCGTACTTTGTAGGGACATCTTCGCCAGACGACTCGTTTTGCTGCATCACAATCTTGGCGGTCCTCTGAGCCCTAATGAGATCACTAGTATGGACCACATCGATTCGAATGTCGGATAACTGTCGGCCAGCTTCCTCTGCCTCGATTACGCCCTTGTCTGAAAGATCAACATCGGTCCAGCCGGTGAATCGGTTGGAGGCATTCCAAACCGATTGCCCATGACGGATTAGTATCAGATTAGCCATCCCAAGACCTACATCTGTGCTCTACGCCTAGGCTCGTGGAAACTTAGCCCACACTCTTCTCCCCGTGAGCGGGCCATGATGATGATGTCCTCAGTGAACTCCCTTTGTATTCTGCCTGAAGAGGGACAGTAGAAGTTACACGAAACGGTGACCATTGACGGTAGGACCTGAGTTACCTTGACCCAGGAGTCTTCATGCTTGGTTGCTCTCGAGTCAGCTAGGACTTGCTCGGAAAGCGTATCACAGAACTTTTTGATAGCGTCCATATCGTTACCCTCTTCGAACTCGAAGGTCGGGCGGATACGCCTGAACCTGCGCTTGCTGTAATTCTCTACAGGCGAGTTTGTGATATTGGAGTTAGGAATAGTGACGATGGTATCATTACCCGTCCTGAGCATGGTTGTACGCAGTCCGATGTTGACGACTTCTCCTTCGATATCCTCGACGATAATCCAGTCTCCGACATTGAACGGTTGATCGATGATAATCGATATTGCACCGAAAACATTGGCCACCGAGTCTCTGGCTGCTAGAGCCAGTGCTAGACCTGTAATACCCAGACCGGCTATCAGACCATTCAGATTGACACCGAAAAGTCCGGCTATCACGAAGAAGCCAACAATTACTACTGCGAGCCTGCCAATTGACTCGGCCACACTTGCAAGCGAGCGCCGAGCAGCCATATCGTCGCCCTCGACTACAATGAAAGCGTCCAGGTAGTCTACCAGCCTATATGCTGCAAACAGCATCAGGATGATGAAGCCGGCACGGGAATATTCCATCACATCACTCATCAGTTCTGCATCCCATACTGGCTCACTGTTTGCGAACAGCCAATCTACTGACTGCCATAGAACAAGCAGGCCTACCATCCACGCTAGCGACCTAGGGGCGAAAAAGTCCTTCCCGTCAATTCTTTCAGTCTTCGATAACAGATCCATCATCCAAGGGAAAAACATCCTGCGAGAGAAGATCCCAACTCCCATGCTAAGCAATAAGACGAGTGCCAAAACAGTCGCAGTTCCTTGGGAGAATGAGCCAATTTCGGCCTCTCCACCCATGTCAATTCCTAGTACGCTCATGCTTGGCCCGAGCACGCCCTCCCCAAAAAGGCAACCCCGGTCCTATGGACCGGTCTGCGAGGGATTGAATACCGAACATACTCTCGCCGACCCGTTAGCATGCCGAATGAACACACAATTGGACTCAGGGAAAGGCGTGTGCCATTGATCGCCATGTTACTTCCGTTGATGCTGTCGCTACTGGCTCCAGCGACACTGATCGCCCCAGTGGGAGCGCAGGATTCTGAGCCTGGCTATGCTCCTGAGGACATTTGGTCCGACGAATACGCCTTCCAGATTTTCCCGTGGGGCCCTCATGGAGATATCGACAAGCTACAGTTCCGTGAGTACTACGACTACTTCTCGATGAAGGAGAGGATGCAGACACTGGCTGCGTACTATCCAGATTTTCTGCAGTACCATGAGGGATTGCTTGGAGGTGTCAACGCTCGCGGCGATGAGATGACCTCTGACGACTACAAGGGTTGGTACTACAACCACCCAAGCCCATGGATGAAAATCACTGGAAACGTCAATGGTGGCGAGTACAATCCATTCAACGATGATGATGGTAACTATGCCGACCGTCCTGATGTGATGCTGGTCGGAAACCATCACGCTCGAGAGTGGATGTCGTTTGAGGTACCGATGTTTTTCCTTGAGACTATAGCATACTACTACGGTAAGGCCGGAATCGATAACGACGGCGACGGCCTAATCGATGAGGATGGATGGGACGGCATAGACAACGATGGCGACTGTGCCCTGCTTAACGCTACCAATCAGGACAGCAACGGAGATGGCATCCCATGCGGCCCAGGTGATCTCGGTGTGGATGAGGACTTCTCGGAACAGTTCATCACAGACTTGATCAACACTCGTGAGATTTACCTGATTCCAATGTTGAATACTGATGGAGTCAGGTATGACATGGAGGAGTACTGCGGCCCCACCGCTTGGGAGAACTGCTACCGCAGCGGCTGGAGAAAGAATCTCAGAGATAACACGGTAACAGGAGTAACTCCAATACCCGATGTCGACGAGGAGGTCGACGAGGGCTGCGACGGAGTAGACCTCAACCGTAACTATCAGTTTGAGTGGGGAGCACCTCTAGGTGCTACAGGACCACTATTCCCTGGGATGTGCTATGCCGACGGTCCAAACAACGACGTATACAACGGACCAGTCAACTACGAGGACAACGATGGAGACGGCCTCGTCAACGAGGATCATGTGGATGGGAAGGATGACGATGCCGACGGCCAAATCGATGAGGATTGGCTCGGAGGCAATAGCGAGCCTGAGACCAAGTTCATTCAAGACATGACTGAGATGAATGACGATGATGGCGATGGAGCTTCAGACTTCAAGGTCACATTGACTTGGCATTCATTCTCTGAACTCGTGCTGTGGCCGTGGGGCCATTGTACGAACTGCTATACTCCTGATGACGAATATCTAGTGTACCATGGCAATGTTATGGGGGAGATGACCGATTACGCTCCTATGCAGTCATCTGAACTATACCCGACAACTGGGGACTTCTGTGACTGGCACTATGGAGTTCACAACTCCTACTGCTATACAATCGAGATTGGTAACGCCTTCCATGAGTTCCCAGAGGACATCGCACACATTGCGGTCAGGAACGTTGGCGTTCCGTTCTATATGGCCCAAATAGCTGATGACCCGAGATACCGAGCCATAGTTGGAATCGAGAATACTACCGCAACGCAATGGCTCGAGGAACCAAAGAATGTCACAGTTCCAGCCGAGGGAGACATCCCCATCGGTATGTGCTTAGACAAGGCCTTCCCATTCACTCCGGATGTCAATCGAACTCATCTGATGTGGAGATTCGTAGAGCCTACTAGGCAGCAGAATGACTTCGGACCTACCGAGTGGGTAGATGTGGCTTGGAGTATGTCACCGTTCATGGAGCTCGGTGAGCAGTGCGTTCTACTCGATGGCTCCAATGGTACGATGTTAGAGAGTCACATACCGTTACCGGATACCTCCGTTGGTAAAATTCAGTACAAGGCGATGCTCGGCACCACCAATGGCGCTTTCCCATTCTCTTATCCGACGGTTGAGGAGGGCGGCAATTACTACGAGTTGGCAATACCCTACAGGGCATCATTCGGCTCATCCGTTCTCGCAGTGATGATGTTCCTAGTGATTGCGAGTTTCGTTTGGGGCGGACTCGGACTAACCCTCCGAGCGATGTTTGATGATGA
>PAYF01000027.1 GCA_002714745.1 Methanobacteriota archaeon
GACCCGGGTTACTACGATCGGCCTTGGCACAGGAGACCATGGTTCCACCGCAGACGCCGTTACTACCGTCACAGAAGCAGTGGCCATCGCCACAGAAGTAGTAGAGTCACTAGGAGCTCGGGAGGACGCAGGGGCGGTGGCAGGTCCGGTGGCGGTGGCAGGTCCGGTGGCGGCGGTCGTGGCAGATGATTGCTGACCCAAGGATGAAATCCATCCATCCCTCTAGGCTAATTTGATGGAAGAAATGTGGAGCGGTGCTCCCGAACTCGAGGGGGCAAGCTCTGAAGAGTTGTTCATAGAGGTCGATACTGGAGTCTCGCTGAGGATTCTACGATGGATTCCTGATGATGAATCAATGGCATCAAAGGGGCCAGTNGTTGTAGTTCCAGGATGGGGCTCTGTGTTCGAGGGCTGGAGNCCGCTGATTACCGAATGGGTCAGACGCCGTCCAATAGTGTACATCGAGACACGAGAGAANAAGAGCGCTGTGATTACTAAGGNGGTCGGNAGAGCGGATTTCGAAATGTCCAAACACGGCACGGACATNAGAGAGGTTCTGAGANATCTCGAAATCAATTCAGAGGATGTGGATTGGTTCTCATCATCTCTGGGTGCAACTCTGCTGATAGAATCNTACCAAAGTAGGGTACTGAGTGGTCGCTCGTCNGTACTTCTGGCACCTAANCCTGACTTCGAGTTCCCTCTCTGGGCTAGAATCNTGATGAGTCTACCAATTCCNCGTTTCATCCATCCAGCNCTGATGCGATTTACTGTGTGGCTTGTCGACCGTAGAACCAAGGAGGAGGGGCAGCGAATCAGGTATCGCAGGACTCTGTTGGCTCAGAACCTGAATCGGATGCTCCTGAGTGCTAGGNCCAACATGCGTTACCGGCTCCCCGAAGACCTGTCTNACGTAAGTGTCCCGTGTGCCGTGATGACCGCTTCCTCGGACACTCTACATGACATGGACAAGGTGCTGNATATCGTCAATAAGATTCCTGGTGCAGTNATGATTGAAGTTCCAAGTAACCAATATGCGCACGAGGCCGATGTNCTCGTTGAAATCGAGGAATTCCACTCTTCAATCGGCAATTAGGTCGATTTTGTCAAGCGATTCCCTGATGAAGGGTGGGCGGGCCGGCGGATTGAGTAGTATGCGCGAGCAGTCCTCATCATTCGACGTCGCCCGCATCGTGCGTGAGCTTTCNGAGATGGTCGGAGCACGTGCACGTAAGGCATACCAGCCGCACTACGAGCAAGTTGTACTGCGCCTGAATCGAAAGGGCGTTCCTTCGACTGATATGGTAATTGTCAGGGGTCAACGTGTCTACACCTCACAGCGTGACCGTCCCATGCCCTCGAAGCCTTCCCAGTTCGCCATGGTCCTACGCAAGCACCTCAACAACTCGAGATTAATCGGTGTNGAGCAACTCGGCTTCGACCGNGTCATACGATTGACCTTCGAACATGGAGGCGGNCGTCTGAGTCTTATCATTGAGTTGTTCCGTGATGGAAACGTCTTACTGCTCGATGAAGANGGTGTAATNATCCAGCCTCTGACCCATGCCAAGTATGCAAGTCGATCTCTCAAGAAGGGGGTGGCTTACTCTCCCCCTNCCGAGACTCTTGACCCTCGTGAGATGGATCGATCNATGCTCGACNGTCTACTAGATGGTAGCGAGCACGACCTGATACGCACACTCGCTGCTCGGGCCAACCTCGGCAGAATCTACGGCAGCACAGCATGCTCGATTGCAGAAATCGAGGAGAGTGTGGCCGCCAACTCGCTTGACTCTACTCAGCGTGACTCTCTTGAGTCAGCAATCGACTCGATGTTGGACCAGTTATCCGATGGGAGCGATGCTAAGATGTGGATGGCTGATTCAGAAGCGATGGATGCTTGGAAGGCAGCCGATAACGAGGCTGCACGGGATGCAGCCTCATCGGGAATAACAGAGATTGCTCCTATCGACCTATCTTACACCGAATCCAGTATGATGGTCGAGGTCGCTTCGCTGTCTCTGGCTTACGACGCGGTGTTTGGCTCGCATGATGCTGCTGCCTTCATCCGCCGCGAGGAGGAGATGCTGGTTGAATCGGGAGAGGATGATGGCGTCATACAGGCTAAGCTCGGTCGCAGAGCAGCACAGCAGAGGGCTGCGATTGAGAGATTCCATGAGCGTGCAGCGATTACTCAGGAGTTAGGCAAGGCGATTCANGATAACTGGGAGCATGTGGACTCGCTGCTCTCTCAGTTCAACGAGGCGGTTGACTCGGATGGTTGGGAAGGGGTGATGGACAAGATCTACGATGTACCATGGATAGACAGTGCAAACCCTGCGAAGCAAACAATCGTAGCTTNNCTGCCTGATGAAGACGGNGAGCCTGGGGCGAGTATCACTCTAGAGGTGTCCAATACAGTACACCAGAACGCCCAGCGCTACTTTGAGGAGGCTCNCTCCCAGAAGAACAAGGCNAAGGGGGCTCTGACAGCACTTGAGNGTACNNAGAAGGATCAACAGCGNGTCGAGAANCAGGCCGCCAAGGATGCTGCTGCGGGTAGNCTCAGNGCNAAGAATNGAAGCAAGAGATTCTGGTTTGAAAGACATCGCTGGGCCCTNCTATCNGGAGGNCATCTGNTGATTGGNGGNAAGGACGCTAAGGGNAACGANGTGGTNGTACGCAAGCACCTCANTTCNAACGACCTCTACTTTCATGCCGACCTNCACGGAGCACCATCGTGCTCGCTCAANCTCAAAGATGGGCTTGCCNCCAATCAGANCCCTTCCGAGGCCATTCCTGAAGGTGTGGCCTCGCTCCAAATTGTTCAGAATCTTGCTGACGACTTGGAGGACGCTCGCCAACTACCTGAATCGCTGCACTCCGAGGCTGCACAAGTAGCAGTCTGCTGGTCGAGAGCTTGGGGCAGCGGAGGAGCAGCAGCAGTCGCCTTCCACGTTAGACCCAGTCAAGTCTCGAAAACCACCGAGTCTGGCGAGTCACTTGCCCGTGGCTCCTTTGTGGTCAGGGGACAACGTAACTGGCACCGAGACCTGTCGCTCGAACTGGCTGTCGGCATGGCAGTAGTGAATGGCGTTCCCATGCCCGTCTCGGGCACACCGTCAACAATCTCAGAATATTGCAGCAGATGGGCTAGAATCACTCCGGGTAGTGAGAAGAAGGAGAGTGTTGCCAACCGGATTGCCAAGGCAACCGGTCTAGCACAGGACGACTTGCTTTCCTGCTTGCCTCCTGGGAACTGTTTGGTCGAAGACCATGGTCTGATTCAGCCTTGATTGCTAGAGCGCCACTCGGGCTCGGTTATCGCATACAGCGCAGCGTCGACAAAGTGATCGTACAGCCATTCTCTGTCTTTCGTGATACCTTCAAGGCGCATTCCAAGTCTCTCGGCGATAGCGCGGCTGGGAAAGTTCTCGATGGCCGCCTCAAGCACTAATCGATGCATTCCTAAGTCATCGAAGCAGTGCTTCATTACACGAATGCAGCAACGAGTGGCAATTCCTTGGCCTGAGTGGTCATTCGAAACCCAATATCCAATTCCGCAGCCCTTGTTTGCCCAATCTATCCAGTTGAGGCTGATTGTCCCGATTAAATTGTCCTCCAACCTAATCGCATAGAGAACTCCGTCTCCTCTTCCGTACTCCTCCAGAGTGGATGCGATGAATGAGGCTTCATCATCAACATTGTTCGTCCCATCCAACCAAGGCAGCCACTCCCTGAGGTATTCTCTGTTGGCATCGACCGCTGCGAACAGGTCCTCAGCGTCATCCAACCTTATCTGCCGTAATTCCAATCCTTGCTCGACTAGAAGTTCGGGGTGCGGAAATAGGAAATCATCGGAAGGCACCGGACCACCACATCTGCCAGACACGATATTTCGCCTTGATTCGGGCGTATATAGGATTCTGGCTCTGCGACAATGCTTCAAACGAGGGCCATCAGGATGAGTCATGGCGGAGTCCGGGGAAGGCAACTGGACCTACGCCGACTACCTGAATCTACACCCATTACTGGACCTCCAGGGAGAAGACCGAGAAATCAACTCTGACGAGATGCACTTCATAATCGTGCACCAAACCTTCGAGTTGTGGTTCAAGCAGGTGATTCGCGAACTCTCCGAAGTTCGTGACATACTATCTCAGGTACCCGTTCCTGAGGATCAAATTCCCAAGGCCGTTGACCACCTAGGTAGGACCACTGAGATATTCAGACTGATGGCCAATCAATGGACTGTGCTAGAGACTCTGACTCCGCAGGGATTCCTAGCATTCAGAGACGGGCTAGGTTCTGCATCAGGCTTCGAGTCTTTTCAGATGCGTGAGTTCGAGTTTCTGCTTGGCCTAGAGAACGAAGATCGTGTCGGCGGCGTAGACCCGTTGGATAGTTTCCGAAGAATGCCTGAAAATGAAACCAACAAAGCAGTACTTGAGCGTCTTGAGTTGGCTGCTGGGATGCCATCTTTGTACGACTCTGTGATGAGTTGGATTGAGCGTACTCCAATTATGGGTTCGACCTATGGCAGTGAAGATGACGACGCNGTTGTGAATTTGTACGTCTCTAACCACCTAGATGCTCACAAGATAATCTGTGAAGAAGCCGCAGAGAGATCTTCGGGATGGGGTGCTGGAGATTCCGATAAGGCAGCCGAGAGGATGATGGCATCGCACGAGGGTGCAGTCTCCTTCCTGATGCCAGATGGAGAAATAGACAGGTCTCGTGCCGGCCTCTTATTCATCGAATCGTACCGAGAATTGCCTCTACTGACTTGGCCAAGAAAGCTGATTGATGCACTGGTTGAATTAGAGGAGTCGATGGTGAAATGGAGGCATGCCCACGCCCGTATGGTGGAGCGAATAATGGGTAGGAGAATAGGTACCGGCGGCACCAGTGGCGTGGATTATCTAGACTGGACTTCTCAATATCGAATCTTCAAGGACCTCTGGGGAATCAGAACTGTGCTGGTAAAACCGCAGAGGAGACCAGTTCTACAGAACGCGGAGTTCTACGGCTACTCTTCCGATTCGTGAGGTAGTTCCTGCTTTCCAGATAGGACCATTGAAGGTTCGTTGGCCTTTCGTGGGTGCGTGCCAGAGCCGGTAATTTGCGCATACGCCCGTACTCCCGTGGGGAAGTACAGGGGCTCACTGTCTGGATACAGTGCCACGGAGCTTGGTGCTATGGCAGTTGAAGAGCTTCTCAAGANGGCAGGGATTGATCCTGCCAGCGGAGTAATCGATCAGGTCTACATGGGTCATGTTCTCCAGGCAGGAGCAGGTCAAGCCCCTGCTAGACAGGTGGCCATGAGAATCGGGATGCCTGTGAGCACCCCTTGCACTACAATCAACAAGGTCTGTGGTTCAAGTCTTAAAGCAGCGATGATTGCTGCAACTGAGATCAAAGCNGGAGTCTCAAGGNTAGTTGTCGCTGGNGGGATGGAGTCGATGAGNAATGCTCCGCATCTTGCAAGGAGCGTCANTAAGGGAGANGGNGTTCCTTACTCATCCCTNGANTCGGTGTTGATGCACGANGGTTTGCAGGANGCATTCACCGGAGAGTCGATGGGCAATACGGGCGAGACGGTTGCGAACGAGTACGNNATAACNCGCGAGCAATCAGATGCTTTCGCTATTCGNTCGCATGCTCTTTCCAACAAGGCTTGGGAGGAAGGCTGGCTAGATGATGAGGTGTTCCCAGTTGGCAATCTCACTCGCGATGAGGGAATTCGCCCCGGCTCGGATATGGAGGCCATGGGCGCCCTTAGGGCAGTATTCAGAGAAGGTGGGCAGGTCACTGCAGGAAACTCCAGTCAGGTGTCGGACGGTGCCTCGGCAGTATTGGTAGCATCAGAAGAAGCGGCAGCTGAGCTCGGGCTCCCTGTGCTAGCTAGAATAGTAGGTTATGCAACCTCAGGAGTGGAATCGCACCGGGTCATGTCGGCCCCGATTCCCACAGTTCGTAAACTGCTAGATCAAACTGGTAGGACGATGGATGACGTCGACATACTGGAGCACAACGAGGCTTTCGCAGCGGCCTCTTGCGCCATCCAAACCTCATTGGGCGTCGCTGAGGACCGATTCAACCCGCATGGTGGAGCAGTTGCAATAGGTCACCCGCTCGGCGCCACTGGTACTCGTTGCTTGATGACACTGTTCAATGCTCTGAGGCGTACTGGAGGGAAATGTGGCATCGTCACAATCTGTCTGGGCGGGGGTAATGCCGTCGCAATGATGGTAGAGAGAGATTAGTCACGGACCCGATCTGGGTCGAATAGCGGTCATAGGGCTTATTTGGGGGTCTCCGGTCGCCGGGCCCATGGTAAAGCCCGCAAGACCCCACACTCGCTTCGAGAAGGCTCGAATAATCGGCGCTAGGGCACTTCAGATCAGCATGGGAGCACCGCTCTTCGTATCAGAGGACGAATTACGCGACCATTTCAGCGACGAGTTGATTCAGCTCTACGGTGTTGAGGAAGCCCAGTGGAGAGTGGTACTAGACCCAAACAAGATAGCTATGCTCGAGTATGAGCAGAACCGCATACCCATCGATGTGGACCCTCACAACGAGTGATTTGTAGACTGGTCAAGTCTATTTGTCTCGACCCGGAGGCTGTTTCGGGATGAGTGGTTTGTCTGCTAACGGGTGTAGACGTCTGACGGCCGGTCTAATTGTAATCACGTTCCTAGTGATTGCTTTAGGTGGAATCATCAGAATCTACGATGCTGGTGAGTCCTGCCCCGATTGGCCCACTTGCTTCGGAACTCTGGGATTCGATGTGTCTGAGGCTGAGCAAGAGGCTTGGTATGAGGCTAATCCAGATGAAATAGACTCTAGGGGCGCTGGGCACCGATATACGACTTTTCAGATATTCACCGAGTGGGGTCATCGAGTACTCGCTGGAGCAGTACTCGGGCCGTTGGTGCTAATCGGTTGGCTGCTTGTGAGGAGAGACGAGGTTTTTGGCTCAGAGGTGAGGCTTTCCTCGACAATATCTGCTGCTCTGATAGTCTGGCAGGGCGCGGTTGGATGGTTGACTGTCAGAATGGATAACGAGCACTGGAGCGTGGCGCTTCACCTAGGCTCGGCGCTGGCTTTCATGCTCAGCCTGATCTGGCTATGGCTGTCCCAGTCGCGAGATATCGGTGTACTTCCTGAATGGATTAACTTCGAATCTGACGCTTCTCAGGTTTGGGGCCCAAAGCTACTATGGCTCTCTGTGTTCGCCCTCATCAGTCTGTTCTCAGGGGCCTTCGTATCTACAACAGGAGGTGCAAACACCGGTTGCGGTGTCGATGGTTTGTACCACTCTTGGCCGTTGTGTCAGGGGGAGCTGGTGCCTGAGATTCATGACTGGGTGTTACAGTCTCAGGTGATTCACAGATTCCTAGTCGGTGCAGTTGGGGTTGCCCTACTCGTAGCATCCTGGTTCGCGTGGAATGAACTCAACGCAAAAAGCACCCTCTGCAGATGGATCTGGGGTTCTACAGCGCTTTACGTAGTTAACATGCTGATTGGCGCGGCGTACATACTTTCATGGGATGTGGGCGAAGGATTCGAGGAGTGGCTCTCGCTTGTCCATCTGCTCCTCGCCTCTCTTTCGTTCTTGATTCTCTCAACTGCTTACGTTGGCTCGGTAACTGCTAGGAGGATTTAGTATGAGTTGGCGCAGCTATGTTTCTCTGACTAAACCGAGAGTGGTAGTTCTACTCCAGATTACTGCGCTATGCGCCGTCTTGGTCCATGACAGAGTCTACCAAGAAATGGGTTTGGAAACTGCGAANACNATGCTAATAGTATTCGTAGGCGGCTATCTTAGTGCAGGAGGTGCCAATGCAATCAACATGTGGTATGATAGGGATATCGACCCAATGATGACACGAACTGAGAGTAGACCGATACCATCTGGTGAAGTCTCTGCGGAGTCGGCTCTCGCTCTGGGTGTGCTGCTCTCTGTTGCAGGGGTATCGTGGTTCTGGGTGCTATCGAATGCGGTTGCTGCATTCTGGTCGGCCTTCAGCATTCTGTTCTACGTATTCGTCTACAGCATTTGGCTCAAGCGCTCAACCCCTCAGAACATAGTGATTGGNGGCATAGCCGGTTCTACACCGCCGGTGATTGGTTGGGCAGCTGCTGAAGATAATCTGGTCGTTTCAACAGAATCTNTGGCTAAGATGATGGAGTCTCTAGTAGACATNGGCAGCCCTCTGCCATGGCTAATGTTCTTGCTGATCTTCCTATGGACTCCTCCTCACTTCTGGGCACTCGCCTTGTATCGCTCAGAGGAATACGGGAGAGTGGGGGTCCCAATGATGCCCAATGTGAAGGGGGCCGAGAGGACTCTGTTCGAGATGAAGGTCTACGCAATAGTTCTCATCCTGATGTCGCTGGCGGTCCCATCAAGTTTCGGCGGGCTGCAAGAGAGNGATACGCTGTATCACGTCCTAGGATGGAATGTGGTCGGACTCAGCATATGGTACGCTAGTTCGGTTTGGCGAATTGACCTAGCCGAGGAGCGTGATGAAACAGGTAGAATGGCAACCGCTGCTCGCTCATTTTTCGTTTCGATGCTTTACCTAGCCCTCATGTTCGTGGTTCTAGTTACTGCAAGTTTCGGCGTGACAGGGTCCGTTATTGGAGCATGCATAAGCCTGTTCGCGATAGTCCGNAGCGAGACNCGCGGGTAGTCTATCACCCCGATGGNTTCAAACGCCTACCGCACCATGGCGGAGTGGTTAACGGGGTGCGGTAATGGACGAGCAGGGCCTGATATACGACTGGAATGAAGTTGATTACGAGATTGAACGCAACTCTCGTAACCATCCTCACGAGCTTTGGTTCGATGATGAGACCTTGCGAGACGGCCTCCAGAGCCCGAGTGCTCGCAACCCTGAGATTGAGCAGAAGTTGGAGCTCATCGACTACATGGAGGCACTGGGTATACAGAAGGTAGATCTAGGCCTTCCCGGAGCAGGACCGTTTCATGTCGGGCACATTGATGCGATGTTGTCTCACATGGGCGAGAGGGGCTACCAGTTGCGACCAGGTTGCGCTGTTAGAACAGTAGTCAGTGACATTGAGCCCCTCGTAGATTTGCAGGCCAAGCACGAGAGGCAGATACAGGCCAGCGCCTTCCTAGGGACCAGTCCGATTCGCCAGTATGCTGAGGGTTGGACGATGGAGAAGATTCTGTCAACAGCCGAGAAGGCTGTCACATTCGCTGTTGATAACGACATTCCTGTGATGTTCGTTACCGAGGATACTACACGAAGCAAGCCGGATGATATCAAGGCAGTCTATACTCGCGCCCTAGAGTTGGGCGCGGACAGAATATGCGTCTGCGACACCTGCGGTCATGTTACTCCCAATGGAGTTCGGAAACTTCTCTCATTCATTCAAGACGAAGTGATAGTTGACTCGGGATTCAAGCGCAGAGATATCGAAGTCAACTGGCACGGCCATCAGGATCGTGGTCTCGGCGTGGCCAACAACCTAGCTGCATACGAGGCCGGGGCCGATGTGATTCACGGAACGGCTCTCGGAGTAGGTGAGCGTGCTGGCAACGCTCCTCTAGATCAGACCCTAGTCAACCTGAGCCTGATGGGAGTAATTAGCAACGACTTGACTATGCTAAACCAGTACATGAGGAAGGCTCACGAATACGTCGAAGTCGCACTGCCGAGGAATTACCCTGTATTCGGAGACGACGCTTTTGAGACAGGTACAGGAGTTCATGCAAGTGCTGTAATCAAGGCGATGAATAAAGGCGACCATTGGCTTGCAGATCGTGTCTATTCTGGTGTACCGGCGGCTGATTACGGACTTGAACAAGTCATTAGAATTGGTCACATGAGTGGTAGGTCGAACATCATCTGGTGGCTACAGAACAACGGTTACGAGGCTTCAGAGGATTTGGTCTCTCACATGTTCGAGGTAGCCAAGTCGCAGCGGCGCCTGATGAGCAATGAAGAGGTCCATGCAGCCATCTCAGATTTCCAGAATTAGTGAATCACTAGGCTCACGACTTAGACGAACGGCTAAATGCGGTAGGCTTTCGACTTCGGGCGTGAGAGCCGTCGTCATAGTACTATTCATGCTTGTTCTGACTCCATTTGGAGGAGTTGTATCGGGTTCCTCCGGACTACCTGAGGAAATGCAAATTGAGGGCAACGAGATAATGCCGAGCTATTCTAGAGCGGTGCAATTGGCCTTTGAGAGAGTGTCTGACCTAGATTCCTACTCTGAAGAGGTACTTACTCAGACTACTGACTGGTTGGTAGTGACCAGAGTTCCCCCGAACATGCACCATCTGACCAAGGCAAGTCCGGATGCTAGCGAGGCTGCACCGATTCTCTCGGGCTCATACATATGGAGTTTCGAAGATTCGACTGATGCGGTAAAGAGACTAGAGATTTCACTTGAAGCAAGCGAGATAGAATCATTCTCACCAATGATCGAGAAGAAGCAGCAGCCTAGGCTGTTGCCGAGTGACACAGAGTTCGGCTCGCAATGGCATCTCAGCAACACCGGTCAGACCAGTGGGGGAGTCGTAGGAGAGGATGTGAATGTCACCGCCGCTTGGGAAGTCTACACCGGCAGGGATGTCATCATCAGCGTGATTGATGATGGCCTGGACCACAACCATAGCGATATCAGCCCGCACTATTCATCACTCTACTCGTACGACTGGTGTGATAATGACACCGATCCAACTCCATCTCCTTGGAACGGGCATGGGACCGCTGTCGCAGGAGTGGCAGCGGCTGTAGGTGACAATGGTCTCGACGTTACCGGAGTCGCCTTCGATGCGACAATTGCAGGCTCAACGCTGATTGCTTGCTGGGCCGGAGATGCAACAGAGGCGGATGCGTTAAGTTACGAGAGTGATGACATAGATATCTACACAAATTCTTGGGGTCCAGCTGATGATGGTCAGACTCTAGAGGCTCCTGGTCCACTGACTCTCGCTGCCTTCGAGAGTGATGCCTACTCCGGGCGAGATGGATTGGGCAACCTGATTACATGGGCTGCTGGAAACGGTCTTGGTTCAGATGACAACTCGAACTACGATGGTTATGCTAACAGCCGCTTCACAATCGCTGTGACTGCGATTAGTCACAATGGTGAGCAATCATACTACGCAGAACCGGGGGCCAACATTCTAGTCGCCGCTCACTCAAATGGTGCTGGAGAGGGCATCACGACTACCGACATCACAGGTTCTGGCGGCTACAACGGGAGTGGGAACATCACTCACAGCTTCGGAGGAACTTCCAGCGCTACGCCTCTGGCTGCTGGAGTCATTGCACTGATGCTCGATGCCAATGAAAATCTGACTTGGAGAGATGTCCAGCATGTTCTCGTAAACAGCGCCCGCATGAATGACCCGACTGACAACTCATGGATAGTAAACGGAGGTGGGCACGATGTTTCTCACAANTACGGGTTCGGGGCCGTTGATGCCGGAGCGGCTGTTGCTGTGGCTGAGAACTGGTCCAATGTCGGAGAGGAAATGAACGCGACCTACGGCCCCTACTCGCCAGCAACCGACATTCCTGACGATTCAACAGCTTGGACAGAGTTCACAACTGTAGTCACTGATGAATACTCACTAGAGAGCGTTGATGTCGTGGTGGATATTAGCCATACCGCGAGAGGGGACTTGGATATCGTCCTTGTTTCTCCTTCGGGAACAGAGTCTTGGTTGGCCGAATCACGTAACGACAATGGAAATCACTACTCTGACTGGATGTTCAGCACGGTACAACACTGGGATGAGTCGTCATTGGGAACTTGGACCTTGAAAATCAGAGACACAGATTCGGGGACAAANGGGACTCTGAACTCATGGGAGATGATTCTACACGGAGTCGATATCGACTATGACCACGATGACGACGGGCTGACTGATGAGAATGAGACTCTGGTCTACGGTACAGACCCATACGACTCTGACACAGACGACGATGGATTAAGTGACTACGACGAAGTCATGATCTACGGTACGGACCCACTGCTTATCGACTCTGATTTGGATGGTCTGAGCGACTCAGCCGAGGTGACCACTACGGGAACAAACCCGCTGGACTCAGACAGTGACGACGACGGNCTCTCCGATGGGGCCGAGGTCAACTTCTGGTTCAGTGATCCGTTGATCTATGACCCCGATGATGACTCTGACTTGTTCTATCACTTCAATGACTGTAACGACACCAATCCTCTAGTCAATCCAGGTCGACCGGAGCTGCTGAATGGGATTGATGACAACTGCGACAACTATGTCGATGAGGGATTCAATTTCACAGACAGAGACGGTGACGGACTAAAGGACTGGCCCGAATATCACATCCACGGCACAGACCACATGGACTCAGACACCGATGATGATGGACTGGATGATGGAGAAGAGGTCAACATCTACTCGGCGATGGGTTCTGACCCTCTAGTCTACGACCCTGACAGTGATACCGACGCCTGGTACTGGTTCGAAGACTGTGATGATAATGATCCGGACCGATCACCTGGGCACATCGAGTTACTGGATGACTTCGATAATGACTGTGACTTCCTCATCGACGAGGACTACTGGGAGTTGGACTCGGACAACGATGGACTCACCGACTACGATGAGTTCCACAACATCACCACCGACCACCTCGATGGCGATACCGACGNCGACGGATTACCTGACGGTCTTGAGTATAACGAATACTCNGCCTTGGGGGCCGATCCACTAGTGCACGATGCCGATGCAGATGCAGATGGATGGTACTGGTTCCAGGACTGTGAGGATGAGGACTTTGATCGGGCCCCACTCAAGCCGGAAGTCTTGGACGGTAAAGACAACGACTGTGATGATGTGATTGACGAGGACTTCTTTGGGCTCGATAGTGACGCAGACGGTCTGACCGATTACGATGAGTATCACAACTACACGACTGACCCGAGTCTGGCTGATTCCGATGGTGATGGTATGTCAGACGGAGAGGAGGTCACAGTCACTGGTTCAGACCCGAAGACATTCAACTTCGATACTGACCAGGACGGATTCTATGATTACGAAGATTGCGACGATACCGTTGATACAATCAATCCATCCAAGACTGAGACATGGAACGGCAGGGACGACGACTGCAATGAGCAGATCGATGATGGGNTGGATAGAAAGAATCTGGTCTCTACCTCTCCTCATTTCCAGGTGATTAAGGATTGGGACGCTGTAAACGAATCTCTAATTCTGACAGTTGCAGATATCCCAGACTCTGTAGGCGCAACATTTAGTTGGAAATTGGGTGATTACACACTCACTGCGAATGTTAGCGATGATGGTAAGAGCGTTGTAATTCTCCCGATAAACTGTGATTCTGGAGATACTTCTCTGGAGATTTATCTCTGCGGACAGGGNGATAGTCCGCAACAGGTTTCACTAACAATCTCAGAGCCCGGAGAGACAACCGAACTAATCTGGGACATCGACATGGAAGTATGGATTCCTCCTCCGACTCTTTCTGATAGGCTGCTTGACTTTGTCCTCTCTCCGACTGGCCTAGCTGCAACTCTACTCGTAGTGGTGGCTCTTCTAGGCATGGTGATGATAGGTATACGCAGAGTGGCGTACAACAGGAGGCTAGAGGACGCCTACAAGGCCTATGACATCAAACCGAGAGAGTTTGAGTTGTCCCCTGAGTTTCAAGAATATGAGTTGCCTTCGGCACCGGATCTCGGTGCAATGATGGGTCAACAGACAGCTCCGGTTCAACTGCCATCGATTCCAGCCACTCCTGTCGACAATGAGTCGATTCCTGACGCACCTGAATTGGATTAGAGCCAATTCGGGTCCGCCTCATCGGCCTCTTCTTCGGTCGCACTCTCTTCATCACGGCCCCATTCAGCATCAGGCGAACCTCCTGACCACTCTCCTTCCACAGAGATGTCCTCGATGTCGTCGTCTTCCCTCCAAAGAGGCTCTCCATCAGAGCCGCTGGTAATCAAGCATCCTTCTTCATCAAGCCTTGTCTTGAGTGTCTTGGTCCCGCCAGTCATCGGTAGCAGATGGCCGATTGGGGTCCCTGCTGTCACGAACGGGTGTGTGGCGGTAGAAATCAGCAGCCCCCTTGCAGGAGAGAGAATATCGAAATTCTCTCCGGGGCGCTCGGGGTCTGTGACCGTCGCAACGGTCTCCCCTTCCTGAACAAAACTCCCCGCAGGAGTAAGGACGTCGAGTAGTCCACCTTGATCTGACCTGACCCAAACAGAACCGGAAGCGAGGATTCTGAATCTGGGACGACTTGGATAACCGGGAATTACCCTCAGACTGCGCAAGACGTTCAGAATTCCGTAGATTGCGACCTGAACCGATTCGGGATCTGCCTCATTCGATCCTCCGCCTTCGTAAGTGATTGCAGCCACGCCTGTATCATTGGATACTCTTCTCAGAGATCCCTTTGGTCCTTCGTTGTCGAGAATGGTCTCGATTCCGAATGCTCTGGCTATGCGGTTGCTCGAAGGATGGGCTAGATTGGCACGAATCTGCGGCATGTTAGTCCTGCCCACAGCAGCAGTATGCAGATCGACAACATGATCGCTGGTAGAGATTATCTCATTCCAGAGTCTGTTGGCTACTCTTGATGTCGTATTGCTATCTGGTTTTCCTGGGAATCCGCGATTCAAATCTCTTCCATCTGGCATATATCTGCTCTGACGTCGGTAGCCAGGAAGATTGACTACTGGGATAATTCGGATTGTGCCAGCCATGGCTGCTGGATCAATTGCCTTGTCTTCTCCGATAAAATTGGGTCCACTGAGGTACGTCAATGCCAGTGGCCCGACCAACTCATTGCCATGAATAGCGCCCAGAAGCGTTACCACCGGACCTGGTCTAGCTCCATGAACGACAGTAATCGGGATTGGCCAAGACTCGCCTATTTCGACATCAATCAGGTCGTACTCGAGTTGTCTAATCGTCCCCGGGCTGATTCTCTTTCTGAGGAATCTGTGGTACTTGGGGCCGTCCTTTCTAGACCATCTAGCAGGAGTTCCATGATTGCCCTCAAGGGCTTTCTCAATCTCCTCTCTGCGACTGGGGGGAATTTGATTTGAGACCTTCAGTGGCTTCGAACGCCTACGCTTTGGGCGGGTGACGGAGCCTCGGGATTTACCTGAGACATCATCGTCGTCCGAACTCGAAGGAGTACTGGGCACCTTAGAGCGGAGAAGGTTCACCGATAAAGCGGATACGTCTGCGATTACTAGGAATTTTCAATTCCTAGAGATTGTTCACAGGTTCCATGAGGGGCAGCGGGCCGTCGGTTCAGGAGGAGCATGCCCCTAGTAGCATATGCTTCGGTTGCGGTCCTGCAAACAAGAGTGGGCTTCGAATCAGATCGTTCCGAACCGAAGGCGGATTGGAGATGGAATTCATGCCCAACGATGAGCATCAAGCATTCCCGGGGATGGTTAACGGAGGTATCATCGGCACTCTGCTGGACTGTCATGGAAACTGGACTGCAGCTGTGGCTCTGATGGATCAGATTGGACTGAATGAGCCCCCATGCACCGTCACTGCATCATACTCAATCAAACTGAGGCGGCCAACTCCACATGGGGTCGCTCTTCGAATCACTTCCGAGATAGTGGAGATTGAAGAGGATAGGGCCAGGGTCAAAATGGCTCTCAGCGCTGAGGAAAAGGTCTGTGCGACTGGTGAGGGTCTTTTCGTAGCAGTAAAGGAAGGTCACCCGGCCTTCCACAGATGGAATTAGTGCTGTTTCCTCGGCATCCTTTAGAACGGCCGAGGTGAAGGGCTAACGTGACTCAGTCCCGGGACCGTGATACGCACGAACTCGATGACCTAGGGCTTGACTCTAGCATTGTTTCTATGCTGCGAGATGAATGGGGAGTGGAGCGTTTGTTTCCTCCACAGTCAGAGGCTCTTCCTCACGCCCTTTCGGGAAGGAATCTGATGCTCACGATACCAACTGCGAGCGGAAAGTCTCTGGTGGCCTATCTAGCTCTAATTCATCGATTGAAGAACGATCTCGAAGGAGGGAGGGGGATCTACATTGTTCCTCTGAAAGCCTTGGCTAGCGAGAAGGCAACAGAGCTCAGGCAACTGGCCTCCAAGGTCGGACTCAGAGTTGGCATAGCTATTGGCGACAGAGATGGCGAGACTGGGATGATTGAGGAGTCAGACATTTTGGTATGTACCAGCGAGAAGTTGGACTCGCTACTTCGCACCCACTCAGAACTGATGGATGGGGTCGGAATTGTCGTCAGCGATGAGTTCCATCTTTTACACGATCCCGGTCGCGGGCCTACACTTGAAGTGCTACTATCACGAATTAGACATAGGAGGCCCGATGCTCAGATTATCGCTCTATCTGCAACGGTGGGAAATGCTCCTGAGATGGCTGAATGGCTGAATGCAGAGCTGGTGGTTTCGGATTGGCGCCCTGTGACTCTGCGATACGGTACGGTGAACGGCCTAGAGGGCAAGGTGCACAGGGTCGATGGGATAGATGATGATGTGGTCTCCGAAGTTAGACATCTCGAAGGCAAGACCACCCGTCAATTGCAGGCCATTCTCTCGGACACAATCTCCAGAGGAGGACAATTGCTAGTATTCGTCTCCTCGCGCTCATCTGCTCAGAAAGAGGCAAGAGAGTTATCCAAACACTGCAGGAGTCTATTCGTCGACGATGTTCATGGTTTAGATCCCGAGATCGCAGATAGATGGGAAGAGGTTGCTAATAGTGTCTATCAGTCCGGGGGTTCGAATTTGGGTAAGACCTTGTCAAGCGCTCTGCGAGGGGGCGTCGCATTCCACCATGCAGGACTTACTGGCAGACAGAGAGGCATAATTGAGGATGCTTTCAGAGAAGGTGCCTTAGAATGCATAGTTGCAACGCCGACTCTAGCACAGGGTGTCAATCTCCCAGCTAGAACAGTGGTAGTCAGAGATTACAGAAGATGGAGTGCTGCTGCTGGTATGTCTATGCCTCTACCAGTCATGGAAGTCATGCAGATGATGGGGCGTGCTGGCAGGCCAAAATACGATGATGTGGGCGAGTCGTGGCTGCTTGCCAAGGGAAGGGAGGAAGAAGACAAGTTGGCCTCCCTTTATCTCCATGGTGACCCCGAGGAGGTGACTTCGAAACTCGCCAATCCGAACGCGATGAGGGCGGAAGAGGACCCGGCTCTTCTGACTCATGTCCTCTCNATGTTGGCTACCGGAGGGATATCGGACAGGGACTCACTGAGCCGATTCTTCTCCAAGACATTCCTAGCTACTCATCTCGACTCTGAGGATCTTGCATCCCGTATTGATGATGTGATTAGTTGGTTGGCAACTAACGGGATGATTGACCGAACTGGAGAGTCCGAGGAGGTGAAGCAGAGGATGCTTGAGGAGACTCCTATTGAGCAGGATGAGGAATGGGAGGATGAGTTGCCATCTTGGGTTGACTCGGCATCCGAAGTATTGGGAATCGACATTCATGGAGATGCCGAAGGGACTCATGATAAGCCAAGACGCGGTCCCCCAATCTTCGGTTTCCGTAAGGCTAGTTTGCACGAATCATACGAACAGGATCCCCCTGAGTCTGCATCAATGACATATCGAGCAACTCCATTGGGCGAGAGAGTATCTCAGTTGTATCTGAATCCCATATCCGGGCGTATGCTGAGAGACGGTATGGGGCGCGCCATGGCAATCCTAACTGGAGAGGACCAGTATCGTCAAGTCTCACCTCTTAGTCTGCTACATCTCGTTTCATGCACTCCTGATTTCCTGCCACTGTGGCCAAGAAAAGGCGATTATGACGCGATTCAGGCTGCAATTCACGGCCATGAGAGAGAGTTCCTGTCTCAAGCCGTAGACCTCGATGAGGAGAGGAGGATGAAAGGGGCCTTGGTACTACAGTCGTGGGCAGACGAATTCAGGATAGACCAGATAGAGGACGAATGGGGAGTGCAGCCGGGTGATCTCAGGGGTCGAGTCGAGGTAGCAGAGTGGCTGTTGTATGCAACCAGGAGAATCCTCGTTGAGGATGAGGACCTAGCCAGTATGGACAGAGAGTCTCACAGGACTCTAGTTGGGGCTGTGGACGAAATGCATCGAAGGGTCAGATACGGGTGCAAGATAGATCTGCTTGGCCTAGTTGCCCTGAAGGGAGTTGGCCGGACGAGAGCGAGACAAATGGTCGACCTGCTTGGTGTCTCAAACGCGGCCGATCTGGCTGAATTGACTGAGCGGGATATGCAAAAACTGTCTGACTTACGGGGCTGGAGTCCCCGACTAGTAGATGGTATCGTCAATACGGCTTCTCGCGCAGTTAGACGCCGTTCGCGATAGATACAATTCTTCTACTCGGGGCCATCGGCATCCATGGACAAGCCGAGCCCAATGCCTTGGTTCCCAGCTTGGGGGATTGAATTCTCAGAATCAATCGATAATCCAAGTTCAATTGTTTCTGTTTTCAATGAATGGAGGCCGAGTGATAGATGGTTGCTTCTCTCATATCACGCGGCCTGTAGTGAGGTACGACTCTGGACTGTATGGTCCGCTCTAAGGAGGAGAGAGGAATCGGGCAGGATGGTTGCCAGATCTCCTGACGCAGAGTTTCTCAGGTTAATATCCGGCACTAGGCAACTCAGTATTGCGTTTGAGAGAGCAGGAGTCAGCAAAGGGGACGAATCTGCTTGGATTGTTTACATTCCTGACTATGACCTCGGAGAGGACTTCGGAGAAACTGAGATTCATACGTCAGCATATTCAGACAATGACTTATTTGCAACTAGGTTGATTGAGCATCTTGGAGCGAATCTGCTTGCCAAGCGTCCGATTCCTAGCGATGAGGGGCTGATTAGGCTCGGTGCGTTGGAAACAGGAGAGAGTATAGAGGCTTCATCTAGAGAGAATGTTTTCCTAACTCATTCAGCACTCGCTGACATGTAAGAAGCGGGAGTCAAACTCATAGGCGAGCTACTTGAGCGGGTACTGAGAATCATGGCGAAGTTTCACGGCTTCAGGCATTGTGTTACCTGCAAGGTAGACTGTACTCCAGGAAACTTCGTGGACTTTGAGAGAAAGAGGTACTGTACTGCCTGTTGGATTGAGAGGAACAATCCTGAGCATCCCGATTTGGAAGATGTGAGAAGAAAGGTGAACGAAACCGCAGAGGTATGGAAGTGTGCCAAGTGGACTCGTGAAGAGGGGCCACTTCCGAACGGACCGAAATCTTCCCGGACGAGGTTGTAGATTGAATTCATTCATCAGTGGCGATTTCGATGCCACGAAGTGGGAGAATATCGAGCCTTTTACGAAGAATCTGTTGGAACGTAAGTTGACCTGTTCAGTTTGTTTGGAGACTCTAATCAAGGATGCTTCAACGCTTGCTGAACATGTCTCGGAGGCAGGTGCACTGTTGTATATCGGGATGACATGCGACACAGAAAGTGAAGAGAAACGTGATTTATTCCTAGACTTCGTAAGCAATGTAAGNCCGAAACTCTCTGAGTTCTCTGATGCGCTCAATAGGAGAATTGTAGACCATTCTGCAGTAGGAGATCTTCCGGATAGATATGTCCTGATGCTTAGAGGGATGAGAACTGACATCGAGATCTTCCGTAAGGAGAACATACCCCTGAACGTCAAACAGACCGAGCTTGTCACTGAAGCGCAGGGGATTACAGGCGGAATGACGGTAGAATTCGACGGCGATGAGAGAACCTTTCCTCAGATGAGCGTTTACTTGGAGTCAAACGAGAGGTCGGTGCGTCAAGCGGCATGGACTGCGATGTCAGAAAGGAGGATGCAGGACCACGAGAGAATGTCTGAAATATTCGACGAATTGGTAACATTGAGACATCAGATTGCACTTAATGCTGGATTCGAAAGTTACACTCAATACATGTTCAAGGCTATGCATCGCTTTGACTACTCAATCGATGACTGCTTGGAATTTCACGATTCAGTAGAGTCGGTCTGCATGCCTCTTCTTAGAGAAATTAATCGGGAGAGGAAAGAAGCATTGGGATTGAGCAATCTGAGCCCCTGGGATGTCAATGAGAAGACAGGAGCAGGTCCGGACATTCACGGAAGAGAGCCATTGAGGCCATTCAAGACCGTAGATGAGATGGTGGAAAAGCTCTCTGAAATGTTTCATGAAATTTCAGGTGATTTAGGAAGTAAGTTCGACAAACTAGTAGAAATGGATACTCTAGATCTTGACACTAGGAAGGGCAAGGCTCCAGGTGGTTACCAGTACTACCTAGAGAAGAGCAGGGTTCCATTCATCTTCATGAACGCTGCAGGACTTCAAGGAGACCTAGAGACAATGATTCACGAGGCAGGGCACGCATTTCACTCTCTGTATTGCGGACATCTAGAGCTGATTGATGAGCGAGACTACCCAATTGAATTCGCAGAGGTTGCTTCAATGTCGATGGAGCTGCTGACGCAGCCATGGTGGAACAAGTTCTACGGCAAAGAAGAAGCGGACAGGGCGAGGAGGACTCATCTTGAGGGGGTCGTTTTCCTATTGCCATGGATAGCAACGATAGACTCATTCCAACATTGGATATACGAAAACCCAGGACACACAAGAGAAGAGAGGTCAGAGGCTTGGTTATCCATTAGGGGCAGATTCGGTTCGGAAATGGATTGGATGGGTCATTCAGAATTCAAAGAGGTGTCCTGGCAGCAACAAGGGCATCTGTACGGTGTCCCGTTCTACTACATTGAGTACGGAATAGCACAGCTGGGATCACTGCAGCTATGGAAAACTCAACTGGATAACCCACAGAAGGCTCTAGACGACTACGCCAATGCAATGAAGCTAGGGAACACACGGACCCTACCAGAATTATTCTCATCAGCCGATCTCAAACTAGGATTCGATGAAGGGCACTTCCTTTCGCTAATGGACTCTGTAGAGGCGACTCTAGCAGAGTTACCGGCGTAGCGTTCGGACCCGAGGAGTCTACGAGAATTAGTCTCGCAGACCCTCGGTTGTCACGGTAAAGACCGCTTCGCCGTCAGGCAGGTTGGGGCTGTCGATTAGGCGAGCTATGCGACGGCCCCCCTTCGACTTCCTCAGATACAAGCGGAATGTGCTGGCGTGGGCAACGATGTGCCCGCCGATGGCCTTGGTTGGATCTCCCCACATGGCATCAGGCTTGGACATGACTTGATTCGTCACTAGGACCAATGCGTTGTTTATATCAGAAAGTTGCTTGAGTTCTTTCATGTGCTTATTCAGCTTCTGCTGGCGCGGTGCAAGCATACCTCGGCCAATGTATTCTGCACGAAAGTGACTCGTTAGAGAGTCGACAATTATGAGCTTGACCTCGATATTCTTGGACATCCTCTTGATCTCGTCGACCAAGAGAATCTGATGAGCTGAGTTGTACGCTCTCGCCACATGGATTCTGTCTAGTGCTTCCTGAGGATCAATGCCTACGGCCTCGGCCATCTGAGCGATTCTCTCCGGCCTGAACGTATCTTCTGTATCGATGTAGAATATCTCACCATCGAAGCCACCCTTATCGAGAGGTAGGATTGTGTTGACTGCGAGTTGGTGACCAATCTGGGTCTTACCGCTACCGAACTCTCCGAACACTTCGACTATGGCTTGGGTCTCAAATCCACCACCAAGTAGTTCATCGAGAGAAGATGAGCCGGATGTGAGTTTCTGCACCGTTTTACGGCGGTCGAGCAGGGCTGATCCACTGACGAAACCGCCAATGTTTGCCATCTTCTTCGCACCTGCGATAATCTTGGCAGAAACTGCCTCTCCCAGTTCGGCCTGTTCTGCTAACTCAGAGGGGCTCATCACTGCTATCGCAAGCAACTCCTCAAAACCTGCTTCGCGCAGTTTCTCCGCTGTTGCCGGCCCTACTCCGGGTAAATCTTCCACAGTTAGTTCGGGCTCATCCACGTCAATCACAATCTCCTCGTCTTCGATATTTTCACTGGCTGTCTTCTCTGTCATCTCGTTCACCTGTTGCCCCTATCTGGTCTTCGAAGGTATATGAACAAACGATTGGCCCTGTTCCAAGGTTGAAAGTGCTTGAGATGTATTATTGTCCGCAGTACATCGATTTTCACTTTCAGTTTGGTAGCGGGTGGTGGATTTGAACCACCGGTCTCCGGGTTATGAGCCCGACGAGATAACCTGGCTACTCCAACCCGCTGTGCGCCCACGTCTACGGTGGGATATATGAACAGCACCTTAGCAGCCTAGCAGGATGCCGAGCAAGAACAGTCATGGGACTTCTCGTTCCGTAGGTTATCCGGGCGAACNCGTGGACGGCAATCTGTTGATTCGTAACTCGGCGATGGTTGTAGCCGACAACATCGTCGAAGGGGACCTCAGAGTCATTGCAGGCAAGATTNCCTCAGTGGCTCCTGGAGGAGGNTTAGTCCCTCGTGATGACGAGTTGGTCATCGACGGTGAGGGTTTGCATCTGCTGCCTGGTGCCATCGATCCTCATGTCCACTTTCGAGAACCCGGACAGCCTGAGAAAGAGGATCTGGAGAGCGGGAGTAGAGCTGCTGCTGCAGGGGGAGTCACCGCATTCCTAGATATGCCCAACAACATTCCCAATGCTACTAATCACGCCACTCTGGAGGCAAAAATTGCACTAGCTGACCAAAAGGCGGTGACTCACCATGGATTCTTCGTCGGCGCGACCAAAGACAACGTGAGTGATTTGCAGAGAGTGGAGGGAATGGATGGCGTCTGCGGAATCAAGATTTTCATGGGAAGNAGTACAGGTGACCTGCTAGTCCACGAGCAAAAGCATCTGGAGGACATTTTCGCGAATACTGGAGGCATCATTGCTACCCATGCTGAGGATGAGGCTCGACTTCAGCAGCGCATCGCAGAATTCGGGAATCGCACCGATATCACCTCACACGCAGAATGTCGAGATGTNGAATGTGCTTTCCTTGCGACAAAACGAGCGGCGGCTCTTGCGAATGACCACGATCATCGACTCCACATCGTCCACCTAACGAGTGGGGTCGAGGCAAACTGGTTGCACAAGAATAAGGGAGATCTCATCACGACTGAAGTATGCACTCAGCACCTTACATTCGACCAAGANGATGTTGAGGAACGAGGTGTACGGGTCCTGATGAACCCGCCGATTCGCTATACTGAGGATAAGGAAACGCTTTGGAAGCGCCTCAAGGATGGAACCATCGATTGTATAGTGACCGACCATGCGCCACACACCTTGGAAGCCAAGTCGGTCGGCTACCCTAAGGCACCTGCAGGAATGCCAGGCGTGGAGACCTCATTGCCTCTGATGCTGACACACGCGATGAATAAGAAGTGCAGCGTAACAGACGTGGTTCGCTGGATGTGTGCAGGCCCTGCCAAGGTTTACGGTATGCAGAACAAGGGTTCTCTGATTGAGGGGTACGACGGTGATTTGGCTCTCGTAGACCTGCAGACTCGCCGGNCAATCACCGATACTGATACTTGGACCAGAGTGGGATGGACACCATATGATGGAATGGAGCTCACAGGATGGCCGATGTACACTATCATTGATGGGAAATTAGTCCACAAGCGGGAGGCTGGTGGGNCCCTTAGAGGAATACCGGTGGCTTCTCCTGGCTCTGTAGGGAGANCGTTGGAGTTCGCCTGATTATCCCTCTACCGTTGCTGATTCTCCTTCTTCCTTATCTGGGTCGGCGGAGTCATCGGACTCGGATTCACCTTCGGTCCCGTAATAGTAGACCTCTGGCTCATCGTAGCCGGGTATCTCCAGCTCGACCATGGAAGTCAGGTCATCTGTCCTGTGTACGGAAGCCCCGGCTGCTGAGAAGGCGTAGATGTAGTCGCCCATGAAGATCGATCTGCGGATGCTGGTAGAGCCACTCCACCATCCAGATAGTCCGTCCTCGTTGTAGAACTCAGAGTGGTTGACCATACCGTGGTTGGACAGCGTGCCATTCTCTGCATCGACATCAATCAACTCGAGTGTCGAGACGAACTCATAGCCAGAGTATGTGTATGTCCTACCATCTATCTCTACCTCGTCATAGGTGTACCTGTACGTAGATAGAGGGACAGCTAGCAACTGCTCTGGAGCCCAGTAGGTGAAGGCCTTGTGCTCGTATGTAGCCTCTGAGTACGACCATGACCACCCACAGTTCCACCCATCGCAGTCCTCATTCTCGTAGGCAGGAGACAGTTGCAGAGAGTCTGCTAGCGTCGGGTTGGTAGGATCGCTGACATCGAAAAGAGAGACTTGCGTTACGGACCAGTCTAGGCCCAGTCCATCTGGTCCAGGACCTATCCCTATGGTAAGCAGAGTCTCAGAGTCAACCGGGTGAATGTAGGTAGAGACGCCGGGTACTTCCAACTCTCCTAGGATAATCGGGTCGGTAGGATCTGTCAGGTCGATTACCCATAGAGGGTCGATGTTCTCGAAGGTGACTAGGTAGGCCCTGTCACCGACAAAGCGGGCGCTCCAGATGCGCTCATTGGGGGCAATATCTCCGACATGTCCGATTTGCACCATCTCGGGTGATTCATCATCACAGCCTTCGGGAATCATGCACTCTGCAACCGCTAGAGTGAACACATTGTTGGTTGGTCCAGTCCACTCTTCGGCCTCTTCCAGCCACCAGCGGCCCCAAGCGTCCTCGGTGGTGGCAACTCGAATCACTCCATTGTGCTCGGAGATGGAGAACTGGTCCTGAACGGTCCCGTCAACACGTCCTGAGGCGATGTATGTCGTCTCAGAGGGGTCGCTGATATCGAAGACGTGTATGTTTGTGGCGTCATCCCAGCCGAAGTTCCTCCAGAACCACCACCAGTCGTTGGCTGGTTCTGCAAGCACCATCACATCTTGTGAGGCGTACACGTGGGCCCACGAGGAAGTAATGTGGTCGAGTTGCATCTGGGATTCTTCTCCAAGAAGTTCGATTGTCATGATTGTGCTGAATCCACGGCCGGCGCTGTCGGCGCTGGCCGAGTACTCACTACAGTCACTGGAGGAGATTGGGTGCTGGAACAGGCCATCTTCTCCGACCTCATACAAGTGAGGTGCGAAGTCATCCAGAGTTAGATCATCGATAATCGCCTGGTTTGCGGCGATGGTTTCTTCCATACTCTGATTCCAGATGTCCATCCTCTCCTCATCGGTATCTGCATCCCAGTAGGCATCCGGAAGGTAGACCCAAGTTCTGAGTCCATCTATGTGAGTCCACAAATGAGTGACTGATCGCATTGTGCCGTCTACTAGTCTAGCGGTGTGGTAATTGCCTTCGATGTAGAGTTCGCGCTCGACTTCAGGAGCTGATCTGTCTGTGATGTCAACCACAGTGTACTTGACTAGATTCTGAACTCGAGTGTAGGTGTAGGAATACTCTTCCTGCCCCGGATAACTGACGGTTATCTCTTCGGACATGAGTTCCCTGAGTGGGTCGTCATGAGGCAGGCTCCAGTAGTAGACTGAAGATGCTACAACCAGTCTGTCGTCCTCCAACATCATCTGCATCGGGTAGCCCTGGATGCTGATGTTTGACTCAAGAGTAAGTTCGCCGAACTCAGGCACCCCCATGATTACCAGAAGATTTCCATTAAGCATGTAGATGTGATATCCATCGGTCTTCAGAAAGTCAGCTTCGTCTACGCCCTCCTCCTGGTTGTTGGTTCCGGAGAATTCGCCTTCGCGGCTCGAATCGCTGTCTGCAGCCGCTCCTGCATTGGCCCCGGATTCGTCGCTTGCACCCTCGGGAGCCCCATCCATCATCATGACATCGTCCTCGATCAAGACTCCGCCACCGCGCCAGACCGGGCCAGACCAGTGCCAGTACGACTGTTGGTCGAGAGAGACCAGCATCTCGTTGTAGATTGATTGCTTCAAGTCATCTAAGAGTAAATCGCATTGATTGTACGTCTCGAGTACTGGAGAAGTTCTCTCGCGGTCTGGTAAATCAAGGTGAGGATACTCGCTGTCGAGCCAGTCTAGGACTGAGTCAACGACATCATCCTCTATGTTGACCATGTCATCCACTGCGCCTAGGCAACCTGAACTTAGCATCATCATCAGCGCTAGTATCACAGCCTTTGGGCTTGTGTTCATGTTAATCCCCAACAGCCTGACGGATATCAAGCGGTTGGTTCATTGATTTGACACTAAGACTGTTCAATGAGTAATGTAAGGGGCTGATTGAGCAACCTCGGGGCTGGGATCGGGTCTTCAGAATCCTCCTCCTCTAGGGTCAGGGCGCTCGTCGTTGCAACGTCTCCTTNTTCGTCGAAACCGGAGACGANGGCTTGCGTGCCGCTCATGAAAATCAGGGCGGCGATGTGTAGGTCCAGGTTTCGGTCCATGGAGCCAATATCATCGTCATCTGGATGATAAGTGGCTTGTNTTCATGAGTCATGCTTGCATCATGGCAAATTCTGGTCGTCGAACTCCTCGTCCAACTCGCGGGGATCGAATCCAGACCANGACTCAATCATATCGAGNTCCTTCGCTATCTGTCTCCTTCTTGTCCCGACATATGCTATTCCTGCCATTATCGCNATANTCAGTACCACAATGAGGAACGGCAGGCCGCTACCGAGTAGCCAGTCGAGCATGTTNGTGTCCTCAGGNGTTTCAATCTGNACTATNTCCACTAGACCNGGGCTTACAGTGTCTCCATCTAGAGCCCAGACNTCTACTCTCGCATTTGAGCCCGAAAGNGTCCAGATTGACAGGTAGGTCCAGATTCCATCATTCGCGAACTGGTCNCCCTCAGTNCCATCGTCTCGGAACTCAAGAGCCTGGGATACTCCGGATGATCGTAACTCACCCCTTACCGAAGAGGTGGTCCCGTCGGGGTCGACTAGTCTTACTGTAATTAGCACCGGAGTGGGATCGTCTGTATTGAATTCCAATGGGTTGACCTCTAGCTCGTACAGCTGGGGTGAGCTAGAGCCGATTGTCAGATTGATTGACATTGACGATGATGCGCCTCTAGAGTCCTTCACCAAAAGGTCGACTCGGACTGGGCCAGGTGGGAATATAGTCGAGTATACCTGCTTGTCACTGAGAAGGGTNCCATCAGAGAGGCTCCATTGGTAGAGNACTATGTCTTCATCGTAATCATACGAGTCTGAAGCGTCCAGCACNACCGGTTCTCCNGGNGGGATGTACTGNCCCTCTGTAAGTCCGGCAATGCCCGCTANCGGTCCGGTCTCTAGGACGGTCAGAATCTGCGAATGGACTCGTTGCAAACCGGTGGAGTCGGTTAACTCGAATCGCAGCGTGTGCACACCTGCGGGAAGATAGTCGTTGTACCAATATTCAGTGGCCTTGTCTTCAAGAATTGGTTCTGACATTATGTCTGAGAAAACGCTGACCGTGAAGTCGTCGCCATCGGGATCGAACGAACGTCTGAAGTCGAAGAGTACTGGTAGGTTCGAGTAGACCTCGATATCTGGCATAGGAGAGTCGAGTACGAGGACAGGAGCAGCCTCATCCACTCTCACCATGATTTGGTAGGAATCAATCAAACCGGAGCCATCCTCTACTGTNAGAGTAACTTGGTNGACGCCCTCNGGCAGTCTGGTCTCCAGAGTCCATCCACTTCCCATGGGCTCACTGAGCTTGTCGCTCTCCCACAGCACGCTGACTAGGTCAGTGCTCTGATCGGTGTTAGGATTACAGACCAAACCGCTGCCATTATCGGGGAGATCGATGCAGGCAGCGTCCCAGTCACCCGAACCCGTAGCATCGAACAGCATTAGTTCTCCTGAATCGGTCAGAATCCCATCTGAGGGGCTCGCAATGATTGCCACGGGTGGAGAGTTGGTCACCGTCAACTCCTCGCTGACCGTGCTCCACATTCCGGCGTGATTCGCGAGATCATCGCTCGCGTGCATCGTGATCAGATGGTTTCCCTTCGATAGTGTGCCCTCCCAGATTAACTCAGATTCGGGGGTGGCTCCTGAAGCCAGCAGTCCGTCCCTATCGCTCCAGAATTCAAATCTGACAGCGTCCCCCTCTGGGTCGAAGGTNTTGGAACCGTCNAGACGAACGATGTCTGAAGACATCTGTCCTGTTCGGATGATNTCCATGCTNGCCTCNGGTATCTCNTTGAACAGGTCGACATTGAAGGTCCATGAGACNGGTGCGTTGACGCCATCAGAGGCATAGACAGTGACTGAAAACTGATCAGGAGCTCCTGGGAACGAGGTGATGATGGTGTCAGGGCACTCCGGGTCGCCAGCGGGAGGCTGTCCAGAGCCTCCTCCGTACGATGTCTCAACCCAGCAGGATAGTTCATCTCCTTCGGGGTCATAGGTACTTCCTAGGTGAATTGTGACGTTAGCAGTGATTCCTAGGTAGAGAGTCCCCCATGAGGAAATTCCCGGGGTCGTGCCGACCGAGAGCACAGGAGGGAGATTGACCAGTTCGACCTCTCTGACCTCCTGCACGCAATGGCTGTCGGTATCACACACCTCNAGTGTGATTTGGTGCGTTCCGTCAGACAGGCACGTCGAGGGTCCGGAGTTAGCTTCGAAAACTGAGCCGTTGCCACTGAGCGGCCCACATGNACTGGATAGGTCGCCATCGATGCTGCTAGTCCACGAGTAGGTCAAAGAATCAAGATCGAGATCCCATGAACGAGAGGCGTTGAATGAGACNGCGCTTCCGCTTGCGAACACNNCCTCATCGGATGGCGAGTCCCAGAGGATGAATGGNGGCTGNTTCTGCAACTCGAGNCGGCAGTAGACCGAAAGGTCTGANCTGANCTCGGNNGATNCAGAGTCGTTGTGCACNCCATCNTAATCGCANCCGGTGTACANCATATTGGTGTCTGACCANCCCTGCATAGGAGTCCAGCGNTCTCCGATGAATGGGCCGTATGTCTCAATCCCTGAGTATGGCAGGGTAGCGGTATGNTCTGACTCATACAGATCGAATGACATGTTGACCTCGGCGTGCGGGATGTGTAGGAGATNNTGATTGACAGCATGCACCTCGACCAACCACATCACATCGGCGATGTTGTCGGAGCCCGTGAAAGTGGGNGTTCCAAAATCGGAGGATGAGATCCACCTAAGGTGGCTGTTGCCTAGCATATCGAAGGTGTCAGATGAGCCGGATAGGAACCATGAATCAGTAAAGTTGGCGAAGCTGTCAGACATNGATGCCGGTGAACTAGGGTCGCAGTCAAGCGCNACNTTGTCCGAAANCAACTCTGAGTGGTCNACTAGGTCAAGGCANGAAGCNGAGTTNCCGACGATGAAACTNTTCTCGAGNTAGGAGGNGGNCTGNCCTTCTGCATCCCAGAGCATGCCCCCGTTATCNCCAANTGAGGTCAAGGCCTCTGACGAATCCATCAACCTCGTCGAGCTCGATGGCATGGACGCTTGAGTTACTTGAAACTCTAAGGTCATCGATTATCACTGTTCCATGGTGGTCCATTCCTGTGTTATCGATATCGAGAGCAGGTCCGTTTACCGGGTCTCTAATCTCAGTAGCCAGAAGTTGCAGATCGATGCTGTCGCGGACAACTATGCCGTACTGGTCCTGAATTGATGTGCACTCGAAGCAGGTGACGTTCTTGCCTCCGCTCATCACGTCATTCGACTCGTCGAAGTAGATTCCAGCGCCGAGTTCGGGCAAAGTGGCTCCAAGTCCGTTCTGATAGGTAGAGACGTACGCTAGTTCGACATTGCTAGAATCTCTGACTGACACTCCGTGCCCAGCGTTGCCGATGCTCAAAACACCCGAGAGTTCTGGGTGGAACTCACGAATGTCAACACCTGTTGCACCATTGTCAGAAACCACCCAGTCGGCTCCCTGAGCTCCGCCCTTCCACAAAAGAACTCCTGGGCCAGTAGAGTTGCTGACCACGAGGTCGTTAATCGTAGGAGCCCAATTTGCACTGCGCATGAACATGCCTGCTCTATCATTCAGAGGTGCTGTCGGACTCGCTCTTCCATTGCGGTGAAGTTCGATGCCATTGAGGATGGTAGAGGGTCCAATCATGTAGGCCTTGAAGCCGACTGCGGCATTGTCCTCGATGAGCGCATTGGTGACTCTTACTCCGCTCGTGTTGATTTCAAAAGCCGCGTACCCAAGGCCGGGAGTCTTTGCTCCGGGGCCTCCAGTGCCTCTCAACTCTAGATCTGTGAAGATAGCATTGTGAGGTACATTGGAGAACTGGCTGTGATTGTACTGCTCTACCATCACTCCACGGTATTGGCTGTCCTCGACTGTGAGGCCTACGAAATTGGGTCGTGTCGTCCAACCCGATGTGATGTGGCGGACATAGATGCCGTTGTCGCAACGAGTCACAGTCGAATCAGAAATCAGAGGAATGGAATCCTCGACCCAGATTCCAGCAGCGATGGCAAGCGTGGATCCGGTAATGTTGGAGATTTCCAGATTCGAAATCAGGCCTCCAGAGTTACCCCAATAGTTCACTCCCCTAGTAATCAAGCCGTCCGCGGTGACTCCGTCCACTATGGGGGCAGAGTAAGCCCCGACAGAGAGGCCTATTCCGTATCTCCAAGAGGTTGAGATTCCATGCAAATCCTGACCTCCTCCATCAATCACTAGGTCTTTGATTCGCGGTGAAGCCCCATCAAACAAATCGACAGCAACCCTGTCAGCATTGATGACCTTGAGGTCGTTTAGAGTTGGGTCGCTGTCGTAAATGGTCACTCCCCACTCGGCGTCGGTAATGGTAAGATTCTCTATCTTTGAGCCTAGGCCGCTGCTGCTGGAGTTAAACACGATACCATCGTGATTCCCTATGATGGATTCCAATAGAACAGGGTCCGCCGAGGTCCCTTGGACGGTTATTCTACCAGCTACTAGAATCCTCTCGTCATCTCCCAGTTGGATGGTTGTGCCGGACTGGACTACCAGGACTTCGCCGCTCTCCACTGTGTATCCGTTCTGCAGATTCACTGTACCCGACCAGACGGTAGTGGAGCGGGCTCCTAGGCTCGCTGATCCAACGGCCAGAGGTGCATAGGAAGCAAGCAAGAGGGCGACTATGGCGATGACGGCCATACGGCCGTCCTGTCGTCCATGCATGCCTTCGGGCTCGCTCTCTAACTGTTATCCCTTGCGGGCCGATGAGCGGTGGAGGATTATCGTACAGCAGAGGTCATAAACACCAACCGAGCGGGTCGCTCCGGAGATTCAATGAGCACAGCATTCGTACTCATCAGAGCAGAGCCTGGCTGCGAGCGCGAAGTCTATCTCTCGCTATTGGACATCGATAGCATTTCGGAGACTCACGTTGCTTACGGAGAGTATGACATCATCGCTAGAATCGACTTCGATGATGAGCAAGAGATGGCAAAGACGCTCATCGGCCAGATGAGGTCCTTGCCTGGGATAATCAAGACTGAGACTCTGATTGCAGTGGAGGTCTGAAAATGGCTGTCGGATTCGTTCTAATTACTACAGAAACCGGTTGCGAAGTGACTGTCAGAGAAGCTGTCAGTGCAATTGAGGGAGTCGTCGGACAGTGGATCGTATTCGGCCCACATGACCTATTTGTTAAGGTCGAAGCAGACGATGAGACTGAGTTGACTCGCTGCATCGTGAAGGGAATCAGAGAGGTTCCCGGTATCATCGAGACCAGAACACTCATCGGGGCCGAGATCTAGATCTCTCTCGCAATCTTCGAAATCAGTTGATTGGCTGCCGAACTGCACTCGGCCATCCTGAATCTACTCACAGCCTCATTCCAATGTGACAGACGGTTGCTGGGCTCCAATACTCCTCTCCAGTACCATCTCTGAGCACAAAGCCTGCGCTGCATGGGTAGGTCATCACGCAGTCTAAACTCGATGATGGATGAATGGGCCTCTACCAGCCAGTCGGGATATTTATCCATGGACTCAAGTGTGACATGAATAAGCCTGATTCTGTAAATTCCCTCACATGATTCTATGGCCTTGCGAGCAGCATTGATTGCCTCGGGAGATGTGCTTCCCTCGGTCAGAGATGAGAGGCTTGACCTGAGGTCCAGCAGTGCAATGGCGTTGTCGTCTTCACCGATGCTGGATTCGATCAGAGTTCGGGCCCTAGCAGCTTCTGCTAAGTCGCCTGAATCCAAAGCAATACTATGCCTGACTAGTTCAATTGAAAGATTGCCGGCTGCTCTTTGAGATTCAGGAAGTCCAGAGAGGTCGATGGAATCTGCTAGGAGGATGAGTTCAGAAGATAGTGATTCGGGAACTCTGCCGGGCAGACGGTCATCGTGGAGTCTGACAAGTGTCGATATGGTTGCCTTTGCACGCTCGTCTGGTGCCATCTCGGACATAGCACTGGATTCGAGTTCCAATGCGGTTTCTGTGTCGCCCCTCATACGAGCTACTCTCGCAGAACGCATCTTACTCGAAGCTCCTGGACGCAACTCTGAGATGTGATTCTCAGCGATCGAAACCTCACCCCTGTCTAAAGCCAGATCTGCGGCTGCCTCCCTCACTGGCTCGGAATCACTGATTTCGACCGCCTGCTCCAGTACTACAGCGGCGGCCGCGCTATCCTGATTAGCGATGTCACCAATGTTCTCACTCATCCAATCGGCGTCCATCTCTCCTGCGTTAATCATGTGATGGCCCTGGATTCTGCGAGCCCTTGCTCCATCTCTAGTTGCCCACAGGCCCGCGGCCTTGGAGTGCATCGACTTGACTTCATCTGGTGGCCATGAACCTCGCCTGACATTGCGGATTAGATGGTGTGGCTCAGTTATTGTCCCCATCCACCTCAGGATTGCAGCCTCATCTAGTTCCAGAGTGCCTGACTCGTCGAACAACTCCTCGATTTCTAGTGGAGTAGGCGAGAGGCAGAGCTCATCGAGGGTAGACATGCCGCCCTCGCTCAACCGACGCATCACAGTTGACTCTACGAATTCCTGCACTGCCTCAACCCTCTCAGGTAGTGTCTCACCGGGAGACCAAAGGTGGAGGGCCAAAGGGTGTCCTGCTAGTTTTTCAGCAACAGTGAGGGCCTCTTTCTCATCCAAATCGCTGGGTAGAATCGAGATAGCGTGCTGGGACTCCAGTCCGTCTAATATTATCTCTGACAGTCCTTCAGGCACTCCAAATGGACTAGGTGATCTCACCACCACGAGGATAGTTGAATCTCTGGAAATAACGTGTTCAATCAGTTGGGCAACGCCCACAGAGTGGCGCGAATGCAACTCTTGGGCCTCGTCAATCACCAACAGAGTTCTCTGGCTAGCAGCAGAGGCAGCGATTGATGAAGTGTCTGACAGAGATTCACCCAGCCACATCTCACCTATTGCTGAAGCGTCCGTGTCGATTGAGCAAGAGGCCCAGCGAACTGTCCAACCACTGTTGATGATGTGTTCAGTCACTTCTCTAGCCAGACTGGACTTACCAACACCGGGGAGTCCACTGAGTAGTACGCTTGTCCCTCCAGTCAGCATTGCCGCAAGATCTTCTGATGCCTCATCTCTGCCGTGCAGGACTGATTTGTCTGGTAGCGGTCCGTGGCTCCTGCCTCTTCTGGTGGCAGACTTCGGAACGTTATCCGAAAGCGCCTGCCTCCCCGTTTCAGTGATGTGGACGACCGTACGACGACGAGATCCTCCTCCGATGACGTGTGCTGTGCGGGTGGTAATCAGGCCCTCTTCCTCCATGGATGAAAGAGGGATATGTAGGGCTGATCTGACCACTCCTAGGGATTCGGCGAGTCCAGGAAGAGAGAGTTCCCGAGGTACGTCCCAAGCCTCTTGCATCTCATCTCCGAACTGGGCAAGCCGAGCGAGGATGCGGCGCTGAGCCTCTGGAATCACGATATGTGAGCAAAGGCACGGGTTCATGGGCGTTCACCTGCGGCGCATCAACCGAATGGCACTCAAACAGGACAGTCTTGAGATGCCTCATAAGCCCGGAGTCTATCTGTTTCGACGTTCTGATGATAGGGTCATGTATGTTGGTAAGGCGACTGATCTGCGCTCGCGAGTCAGGTCCTACTTCGCCGTCAACCCTGACCGCGAAATGATTCCTCTACTGGTCAGAGATTCCAATCGAATCGACTTCATCGTAACCAAGAATCCCAGTGATGCTCTGATTCTCGAGCGGCAACTCATCAGGGAGCACAAACCTCGTTACAACTCGATGCTGAAAGACGACAAATCGTATCCATTCATCGCCTTGAGTTCAGATGATTATCCGAGAATTATCTACACCAGAAACCCCCCTAAGGATGCAAAGCTATGGGGGCCCTTTTCGGATGCCAAAGCAGCAAAAGAGGTAATCAAGTTAATCAGACGTTTTTTTGGAATTCGTGATTATCGCGATAATCTTCCCTTCGGTTATGTCGAGTCATCAGACACAGATGACTATGCGGAACGTGTCAAGGCTGTAGAGAGTATTCTCGATGGTGATGCTTTATTGTTGATTGAGAATCTTCAACATGAAATGGATGAATACAGCAAGAGTCTGCAATATGAAGCGGCATCTAGGAGTCGTGATCTGATTGCAGCAGTGCAGCAGACACTCGCCCAGCAGGTCATTCACTCAAGATTTTATCAGGAATGTGATGCGGTAGGATTCGCCAATCAGGGTGATTTGGGGGCCATCGTTCTTCTATCTACAGAGGAGGGCATGATTGTCGGTCAAACGCAGTATCCTCTGATACATCGCGGAGATATCACGGAATCAGTGTGTCGTGTCCTCTCTGAGCACTATTCCCAACGTAAACCACCGAAGACAATTCTTGTCCCATCTCCAATTGGTGAATGGATGGAGGAGTGGTTAACTGAACGCAGAGGAGCTAGAGTTGAGGTGAGGAATCCGCAAAGAGGTGAATTGACGAAATTACGTCGAATGGCAGATGCCAATGCTGAAGCGCAATTGATGCGTAATCAACTCAGGCAGAGTGGTAATTTGGAACAGAGAGCTGCAATCGATGGAGCGAGATTGCTAGATATGGACAAATTGGACAATATTGTCTGCTTCGATATGGCTCAGTTGCAAGGAGAGGAGCGTGTAGGCGCAAGTATCTGCCTTCGCAATGGTCGGCCGGACAAAAAGAAGTATCGAACCTATGTGGTGAAGGATGCCGCCATGGATGATGTTCGAATGATGTCTCACGTCGTTGAAAGATGGCTCAAGCGACAAGAGAAATGGCCTGACCTTCTGCTCATCGATGGGGGAGTGGTTCACTTGAATGAAATTCACAAACTATTGCTCAATCATGGTTTAATCGACTGCCTTCCTTTGGCGTCCCTCTCAAAGCGTGAAGAAACCATTCACAGAATGGATAGTGATGATATCGTTCTAGATCGCCATGGGCGTGTCCTCGTCTTCGCGCGAGACGAGGCCCACCGTTTCGTAAACACATTCCATCGTAAAAGGAGAGGGAAGGGTGCATTGAGCGATCCTCTCGAAGAGATAGAAGGAATCGGGGCCAAGAAGATTCAGGCCCTACTGAGACACTTTGGAGGTAGGCGCGGAATCGAGCATGCTAGCATCAGAGAACTATGTGAGGTCCCTGGTATAGGAAAGTCGATGGCTGAGCGAATCAATCAGCATTTTAATGGCTAATCTTCGAAGAATGATTCGTCGACAACGGTGGTTCCATCTTCGAGTTTGCCGAACTCGGACTCCATAGCAAGCTCGGTCTGTTTCTGCTCCTCAGCCGATGACTTCTCCAACTTCTTTTCTTCGCGCTCCCTTTTCAGTCTCCTACGTCTGCTAATCACTAGTCCAATACCGAAAAGCAGAATGAAAATGTAAGGGGCCAGTTCCCCAATGACGAACATCCAACTTACTTCAACAGAGTACGAAACGACGTCTTTGTTCACGCTACATTCGGCCCATGTTGTCGCATCCGGACATACTGGTGTTCTGTAAACCACCACTTGTCTGCCATCCTGCTCCAGCAGTTCTCCCAATCCCTCCCTGCTCTCGAAGGTGAGTAGTCTGATTGAAGATGGCAGGTGTATCTCCATCCTAGCAGAAGAGCGTATGGTCCCGAACATGGTGTGCTCCATCAGCGGAGTCACCTCGAGGAAGAACTCGAGTCCGTCGACGTGTACGCCAGAGGAGTTCGCGACTGGGTATCCAAACGCAGAGAGGATTTGTCTCGAAATACTGAATCCTATCGAGGCTGGTTGAGCTGCGACGGAAATCTCATCTCCTCGCAGTTTAGCACTCACTACAGTGCTCTCGATTTCAAAGCCAAGGCGTATTGGGACCGTGTCGCCGGCCTCGGAGTCAGTGGGCATGGTGACTGTTTCGAACACCGCAACTAGCGGAGTGTTGTCAAAGACGCCCGTGATGGTGTAGGGGCCCATTCCGAAATCCTGAACCGTTTCTATGCTCCCGAGTGATTCGATTATCTCGCCAGAACGCATCGTGAGTTCGACACCTATGTCCTGTATTCCCTGATTGGAGATTTCCAGCATGAGAGGCTCTCCGATACCGAGGTCGATTGGGGCCTCAAGATCTGAGCCGGCTAGCAAACCGCCTTCTATTCTGTCACCAATCACAATTCCTCTCCTGAGTATATCAGAGGGAATCGGGCTCAGTTCCACTCCTTCTTCATCCAGTTCCAGGCCTAATCGATAGATCTCCAACACGATGTCAGCCGAGAATTCCACCTCCGCAGCGAATGAGGTCTCCCTGATTGCGAACTTCTCTATGTCGACCACGATGTCAAAGGAGATGCAGGTCATCTGGTTGGATCCACAGATGAGGTCAGCACTGTCCTCCTCGCAGGGATCTGAATCGATGCAAATTGGATGTCTCCAGTCGAATGAGCGAGTCCCTTTGAAAGCGAAATCCTGCTCCCCTCCTGAGGCGGATGCAACGATTTCTACCTTTGATGGATCTCCTATGGTCGACTCAATCCATTCTGGTAGATGCAGAGTCAAAGTCATCTCAGCCCTTGGCATGTCATCTGGCAACAAATCGTGTAACCAGGATGTTTCCGCCTCCATCTCAACCTCCAGGACGCTCATCAGCGAGGCCAGATCCTCATCTGTGACCTTCGACAGATCCATTGAGGCGATGTCGCCACCTGTGTTCTCGAGTATTCTCTCCACCACAGAAGCGACCCTCATCGGAGTGGATTGGGAGCTAGTCTCGAGTATGACAGGCCAGTCCCCGCTCATTGCATTGTCTCCTTCTATGCAGTAGCGTACCTGTAGCGACTCATCGCAAGTAATCCCGGGCGTATGCTGGAAGTTGAGCCCTCCATTCTCGTCAGCCTCGGAGAATTGGGGCGTATTGAACCAGATCTCGGCCCCTAGGGCTTCGGAGAAAGCGGTTGACATATCCTCTATCGGAATTCCCTGTAACAGTGCGGATAGGTCTTCATTGACTTCTTGATTGAGGAGTCTGATTCCGTCCGATGAAATCCATGGAATCTCAATCGTCCCGTCATGGAGGTTTGCATTCCAGTCACTAAGCGTATCAGAGTCGAGGTTATGGATGGCAATCTGAAGAGTAAACTGCGAGTTCTGCGGGTCGGAAGCATCAATCTCGAGATTGATTCTGAGTGAAGGATTCTGCTGATTGAATGAGTATGTTGGAGTAGTAGTGGATCTATGGATTAATTTGGATTGCAGAGATACCGATTCTATGGCTGCCTCAGTTACCGCCTGAGTATTGTCAACAGTTACTATTGAGTAGGTCTGAGGATTACCGTCAAGAGTTCTACTTAGAATCAACCCGGGCTCCTCAACGCTCTCAACGTTCGCATATTCGGGAGGTATCACCGATAGTTCCAGCCAGTGCCCCATTGGTGATGTTGCATTGAATTGTGAATTCAGTGTGGCCCCCATTGTGAGCATGCCCTGCATCATGCGATTGATGTCCGAAGTTTCTGGCTTGAGGCCAAAGGCGGCGGTATCAACCTGCATCTGCAGAACTGCTTGGAAACAGATTGGAGGTTGGAACGGGTCGTTCTCGTATCCACTGACCTCGTCTATCGAGTCATAATCCGAATCATACACGCATTGGGCGTCGGGTTGCGACTTGAAGTCAACCTCCGATACAGTGGTTATCGTCGTGGTGTTGGCATTCGGGAAGTTGATGTCAATGAACTCCTCCATGATTTCCTCGACACGCTCGAGCATCAGGTCCGAGACTGAGTTCCCCCCGCCCCTATCTAGTGACTCATAGTTCCTGATATAATCCGCTGGGATTCCGTCCCACGGCGCGCTATCGCCTTCGAGGTCGAGGTCGCCGAGTTCTAGGTCATCCCTTGACATCTCATGGACTGCCAAGTCTACCCTCATCTCTACCATCTCAGCGTCTGAAACATCTACTTCCACAGAGCTTGCAATCCACTCCGGACCTGATGTAAAGTCCAGAGACGAGTCGTAATCATCGCAGATTCCATTTGCACTATTCCAAGTAGAGCAGATTTCGTTGGTTACATCGGGCTGACCGGGGGGAGGATCGGCAGCAACACTCTGCATCATCAAGAGCAGGGTAAGTGCAAGTGCCGCGCGGCGCATGCCGCGCGGATGTGTGGCCATACACAATAAGTCTGAATCCTACATGCATCGTCAGAGGAGCGATGCACGGGCAGGACCCTCATGACCGACTACGTCAAAGCGTCGCCCAATTGATTCAACAAAGTGGGGCTGATTCATCACTATTGGATAAGCTTCCAAAGCGCTGGGAGAAGTTTGCAGATGTCGCACTTTTCCAACTTGACTCGTTCGCTGAAGAAGAATGGGGTTCTATTGCAGGACCTGAACTTTGGACTGCGGTTGCAAGCTCACTGAAGGTCGAAAGAATCGGGCGAGTTAGTGAGATTGTAGGTGAAAGGCGTGAGCCTACTGTAGAGCTGTTGCTCGGAGATGAGGACTGGGTCGTGAGACGAGAAAGTGGAGTGGACTATGGATACAATCTGACCGAGTGCATGTTCTCGGCCGGGAATGTCAACGAGAGGCGTAGGATGGGAGAGGTTGTAGAACAGGGCGAGGTGGTGCTCGATCTATACGCGGGAATCGGTTACTACACTCTACCTATTCTGGTGCACTCGCATGCCGAGCATGTCCACTGCTGTGAGTGGAATTCCAATTCAATCAAGGCATTGGAATCGAATCTAGAGGCCAACGGGGTCTCTAGCAAGTGTTCAGTCTATTTCGGAGATAATAGAATAACTGCGGCTGAGTTGCAAGGTGTTGCGAACAGAGTAATTCTGGGCCTTTTACCATCATCACAAGACGGTTATTCGGTAGCAATGCGGGCTCTAGTTGAAGGAAGAGGGATGCTGCATATTCATGGGGTGGCTCCTGCAAAGGACCATTCTTCATGGGCTGAGGAAGTAATGGATGAGTTGCTGTCAATCGATCCTGAGCGCAGTATAGAGGCTGTGGCACTAATTCGAGTGAAGAGTTACGCTCCGCACTGGGACCACGTCGTGCTAGATGTGTCTGTCAATTGATTCCGTCGAACTCAAGTCTAGCGGCCCCCGGCCCGTGCATATGGCAGGGGAATGGTTGACTGAGGCCGCTGCCGCTTACAACTCGGAGTCGATTGAGTCGAAGGATGTCTATCCCGCGCATGTCCTGATGCCAGTGGATGTTCTCTCATCGATTCTGGAATGGACCTTTCAGTCACTTCCTGACGAGATACTTGTAGGAATGGATGCAGATACCTCTCTCCCTCATCCTGATCATGTCGAGGACTCACTACGTGGGTCTGACTTCGAGGATGGGCTGTTCTCTGGACAGGGATATGTGCTTGGCAATCCACACTTGGTGAATAGAGGAGATTCATTCTCTGTTCACCATGTTCCCGAAGAGTGGATGGATGGTCTATTCGACGACTCACGTGGGGTCCGTGGAGGTCGCTTTTCTTTCTGGTTGCACACCCATCCCAACGCACCCGCCATCCCGAGCGGTGCTGATGCTGAGTCGGCCCAGTGGACCGAGGGTTGCGATATGATTCTGGGAGTTCGTTACTCGCCCGAGGGAATCTTGCCATGGCTGGACGGCGTGGAAGGTGAGCGTCGAGAGCTTGCTCCCGCAGATGATGAGAGGCCAGTGCTGGGGCGTGCTGTGACAGGTCATCTGATACACGGTCTGGAGTTGATTGCTTTTCACCGAAGAGGATTCGGAATCAATGTACTACTAACCGATTCGACCGGAGTTCCAATCGGATGGAATTGAGGTCACTCTTCTGGAACGAAGATGTGCTGGCGGTAGTACTCCAGTTCGGCTATGCTCCCTCTGATGTCATCTAGAGCTCTGTGACCTGCTGGTTTGGTGGCCCTCGGTAGATTCGGGTACCACCTATCTGCAAGTTGCTTGATGGAAGTCACATCGACGCTTCGATAGTGAAAGAAGTCGTGGAGATCTGGCATGTAGCGTCTAAGAAATCGCCTGTCCTGACCGATGGTGTTCCCACAAAGAGGAGGTTGTCCGTGCTTGCAATGCTTACTGACGAAATCCAGTGTCAATTGCTCGGCTTCTGCCATCGGAATGCCCTCGCTTCTTACTCTCTCTAGCAGACCATTATCAGTATGGTGAGTAAGGTTCCAGTCATCCATCTTAGCCAACTCAGACTCAGGCTGAGTGATTGCAATGGCTGGACCCTGAGCGACGATTTCCAAATCTCCCTCAGTTACGATTGTCGCAATCTCGATGATTGTATTCTCGTCCGGATCCAGACCCGTCATCTCGAGATCTATCCAAACCAACCGCTCATCGACCACGTAGTCGGCTCCGGCCGGACGGTCTTATTGCTTCCCTTCCTTGGGCGACAATGATAGCGTACGTGTGTCGGCTTCGTCCTATGGCGAAGATGGGGTACATCCAACTGCTGCGTAGCAATCGTCCCTTCAGACGGCTGTTCGTAGCCAACGAGATTTCCTTCATCGGTGACTGGTTCACCGTCATCGCCTTATTCATCCTCGCTGGAGAAGCAAGCGACAACTCGCCCCTCGCAATCGCAGGAGTACTCGCGTCTCGTAGTTTCTCACTAGCTGCGGCTCAGCCATTCACGGGTATGCTAGCTGACCGCTATTCGAGAAAGGGACTGATGATTGGGGCAAACTTAGCCTCACTAATCATATTGGTTTTTGTGCTATCTTTGGATTTACTTGGAAGCCTAACTTCAGTTTACATCTTGGCTGTAGTGATGGTTGCGGCGAGAGCAGTATTCGATCCAGCTGAATATGCGTACCTGCCTAACATATGTAGCGAAGAAGAGCTTCTCACAGCAAATGCTCTGGCATCAGGGGGATGGTCTGTAGCACTAGGATTGGGTTCGGCAATCGGTGGACTGACCATCTCACTCTATGGAATTGAAACCGCACTCTGGATTGATTGCGCCACCTTCGCCCTCGCCGCTTTAGGTGTCATGACACTGCCACCTGGTGGACCCGACAGTTCAGAGCACCGCAGCGTAGCCCCTTCGGTGGTGCTAGGAGAGATTGTCGATGGTTGGAGATACATTAGCTCAAATCCTTCGATTCGCAGGATAGTATTCGCCAAGGGGTTGTGGGCATCAGGAGGTGGTGCTCAGGTATTCCTGCTGATTCTCATTGGCATGGAAGCAGGATTCGGCGATGTCGCAGCGGGTGTTGGAATACTGTTCATGGTCCGAGGTTTTGGTAGTGGCTTTGGCCCATTGGCTGGACGCCCTCTAATGGAGAATGATTCTCTCAGACCGTATCTGATAGGACTGGCGGTTGGGGTCTGTGGTGCTTTCTACATCGCCGTATCTGCAGTTGAATGGACTAAGTTCGTACTGTTGCTGGTGTTTCTCTCCCATGCCGCAAGCGGGCTAAATTGGGTACTCTCGACTACATTCCTACAAGAGAGATCTGATGATGAGTGGAGGGGTAGAGTTGCGGGAACTGATCATTTTGTTATCACCCTGATGATGGGAGTCTCAGCAATTTCTGCTGGATACATAATGGAGAATGGACTGTTAGATTTGCGGGAGGTTATTGCCGCAACTGGATTGGTCCAGATAGCATTGGGAATCATCTGGACAACGCTATATTCGAAGGAAGAAAAGGAGCTTCTAGACCAGTCTCTGCAGCCCGGCTAGCACCAGTAGAGGGATTGCTGAGAAGACGACGTTGTTCAGCAACGAGCGACTGGATGCCCTAACGCGCTCAGAAATCCTACTCTGGATATCCTCATCCAGCTTGTCCATTGCCTCACCCGCAGGACTCCTCACCTGCTCTATTGTGGTCTCAGCGAAATCAGCCACTTTATCGAGAATGGTGTTCCTGAGTCTCTGCAATGGCCCGTCCGGTGGTGCTGGAACGTGCTCACCATCGACTGTGTGCTCCACGTCGATAACATCTCTCCAGGGTCGCGGGACCTCAATCTCACCAACTCCCTTGAGAATCTCACGACCGACCACAGCGGCTTGGACGGCGACCTTTGCGGTGGTTAGATTGTACTTGGCTAGAAGTTGGATACCTCGGCGAGAGCGCGTCACCTTGGTGAAGTCGGCGATTATCCAAGCAGCACCCGCGAAGAGAAGAAGAGTGGCACCGATTTGTGGGGTCTCTTCCCAACTGGGCCAGCCTATCGGTCCGAACCAGACTCTAGCGGTGATGGCGATAATCGCTGGAAGCATGAAGCAGAGAATCTCGTTGACGACAATTAGCCAGAACCCCTCGATAGGTAGTTTTCTGAGTCTCTCTGAGAACCACTTGAGGTGCTTTGTCCTCTCTCCGGGAGGGGCGTATGTGTTGACTAGATCAATCAAAGGCGGCATGACGAAAATCAACCGCAGAACGAATGGGATGATTAGAATCAGTAAGTAGGCGTCCCAAGGTGAAGCCGGGGGCAGACTGGGGAAAGCAATCGCCTCTGCCATTGGAACTCACTATACTCCG
>PAYF01000028.1 GCA_002714745.1 Methanobacteriota archaeon
GATGAGGTACTCGTCAAGTTCGATTCATGTGGCCGACAATTGGGATTGATTTGAGGGATAGAAATGCAAGAAAAGAGACGTGATAGACTACTGGTATTCTGGCTATTGGCTTCGGCCTTTGGGATTATGTTCGCTGTACTATCTTGGGCCCAGGAGGCAGGTCTACTGCCACCTGCAGATGAACTCGGTGCATGGAAGGGTGCAATGGCAGTGGCAACAGGACTGGTCCTCTATTACTTGGTAGCTAGAGAAATACCCGGAGGTCCGGGCGATGTCTGAGCTGGGACGCTGGCCAATCAAGTGCAATATCTCAGTTCAGTGGGGCGACCTCGACGCCCTTAACCATGTCAATCACACTAAGTTCCTAACATGGATGGAGACTGCACGCATGCACTACTTCGTCGCCTGCGGATTCGATGAATTACACAAGTCAGAGGGAATCGGACCTATTCTGGCTGGTCTACAGGCCGATTACCTGCTACCCGTCGGATTCCCTGATACGGTAACCGTGTATACTACGGTTACAAGCATTGGAAACTCATCCTTTGAGATGAGTTACCGTATCACGAGCGAGGCCAGCGGAGGAGAGTTGGTTGCCACAGGGACCGTGTCTGGCGTGGTATTCGATTATGGTGCAGGCAAGAGCACACCGATGCCCGACTCACTTAGACAGAGAATCCACGACCTCGAGGATTCGGACTGACTCAACTCTCGTCAACGACTTCTTCCAACTCGTCGTCTTCGGTAACAACAACTTCTTCCGAATCAGGACTGTCGATTGTCCTGATCATTCCTTCAAACGGCCGCAGATCGCGGTCTAATCTGTCGATAATCCTCCATCTCGGAGCATATGATAGGTGCACATAGAGCGGACCGGGTAGAATGAAGCACACCCAACCTGCGAACATAGCATATTCTGGAATCTCGTTCATCATCGAGACTGAGATGATTGCCAGTCCGATGAATGGGAAAGGGAATAGGAACCTTCTGCGATTCTCCAGTCTAATCGGCGGGCGCTTTGATATCGATGCTATGATTGATGATGACCCACCAAGGAAGGAACATAGTGTGATTAGCATCAGAGTCTGTATCCCCCAATCTCTGAGTGATTCCATGATCGGAATGTTGTCGATATTGGCGAAGTATGTGTAAGGCAATAGGAGTGTCAAACCTACTAGGAAGCCATAGAAAGAGCCTATGAAAATCGGGTGCGAGATGTAGAGTGGGTAGCGTAGAAACAATTGGCTGAGAGTCCCACCCTCAAGCATGTGACGGTGCTCCGAGTCTAACTCGTCCAACCTATTTCGCCAATCGGTCACGAGCACTACTGCAAACACTCATGTTTTCACCATTCCGGGAAGATTTGAGCCCAATTAGGCACAAACTGAGCATGTATTGCAACGCGCTATGCAACTCAGGTTTCAGGATTCTACTGTCCGAAGAGTTATCATTGACTACTCTTTAGGTCTAATGCTAGGTGATAACATGGGTGACGATGACGAACTTTTCACCATCACTGAGGCCAATCTAGACTCCGGTCTGCGAGGGGTGCCTGTGGGCACTTGCAGAACCTCCTTCGTTGACCCGATAGAAGGCGTGCATTATGTCGGTTATCCGGTTGGCGATTTGGCCAATTTGGAAGAGGAGGATGTAATTTACCTCCTGTTGAACAAGAGACTCCCGACTGAAGAGGAATCCGCAACCTTCCGAGCAGAGCTCGCGCACCGAGCAGAAGAAATGCCAACCGGGGCACTCAGGGTACTAGAGTCACTCACTCCTGGCAGTGGGCACCCGATGGATTGGCTGGCAATAGGAATCATGGCACTAGGGGCGGCTGACTCTACAGGAGATACTAGGTCTGATTCAATGAATCTGATTGCCCGCATGCCCGAGTTGATGGCAAGACTGTTCCTACTCCGTGGTGGCAAGCCAGAGGACCTTAGGCCACGTAAGCCAGAGTTGGGCCTAGTTGAGAACTTCGTCCATATGCTTGGCGTTGAGGGCGAGGAGGCAGAGAGGATGGAACGCGTCCTCAGGTTCTTTTTCATCCTGCACATGGATCATGGAGGAGGAAACCTCTCAACATTCTCAGGCAAGGCAGTCGCATCTGGTCGCGCCTCAGTATACGCATCCATTGCAAGTGCGATGAACGCCCTGTCAGGGCCACTTCATGGTAGGGCTAATCAGGCCTGTCTTGAGTTTGTCCAGCGTATCGGAACCTCAGACCCTGTAGAGATTGAGGACTTCGTCCGCTCGGAGTTGGCTGCTAAGAGGCCAATCTACGGATTTGGACATGGAGTACTCAGGGCCGAAGATCCCAGAGCCAGCCTATTGATCGAACTCGGCTCAGAGATTTGCCCTGAGGATGAGAACTACAAGATTGTGACAGCCCTAAGAGAGGTTGTTCCTCCTATACTAAAGGAGATTCCGAAAATCAGCAACCCGTACCCTAATGTGGACATAGCAAGCGGAAGCCTTCTGCATTCTGTCGGCTTTCGCAAGCCCGACTACTATACCACTTTCTTCGGCTGGGCTCGAGTTGCTGGAATCTGCGCACAGATTCTTGATGAGCGAAGTGCTAGAGACGGCAGAGGCACACCGATTTACCGGCCTAAGTACATACCCAGAGAGCAGCCACACCAGCGCCTAAAGTAGTCAACCGGTACCATAGGTCCGACCGGCTCCTCTGTGACCTATGATTCTAGAAACCTCCCAAGGCATGTTCGATTCTCTCGATTCGGACATCAGAGTATCGATATCTCGTTCCCAAAGCCACCTCTTCCTCCAAGCCTCTAGGAATACTCTCTTCTCTGAATCTGACAATTCCTGCCAGGGAGAGACTTCCTGTTGCAACTCGCCAATAACTGATGAATGATGTTCAGTCGCAGTCCTGTCTAACTTGTTCTGCTGCTCCTCATTCAGTGGCTTGGTTGCAGGCCTCAGCCACCTAGCTCCACCGGTGGGCAAAGTAGTGACCTCTGGTGACAACTCATCCGAAATCGCAGTCAAGCCAGCATCCAGAAGGGCGCGCTCCACCCGAAGCTTCGCAGGCCATACATACACAGGGAACCCCTTCCTCTTTCTAGTCAGATTCGTCAACTGTCTACCTTCAAGGCCTACGGTCGTGCCGATGGTAAAATGTCGTTTTGGCCCGTCGAGATAATCGAGAGCTGCAGGCAGCATAGGCGCGCCGACATTTCTCTGTAGACGCATCAGCATTGGCAAAGATAGCCCTATGAAGTAGGGTGAAGCGAATACCCGCTTTACGAAACTGCTACCCCACGGCCTGAGATAGGGGACCAACCTAGCGAAGCGCAGATTACTATCAGTCCTCCCTGCTGCCTTGAGCAATTTAGGCTCAAATGAATAGACTACTGTACTCGAGCTCCCTATATCCAGAGATTCCAGCGCTTCATCGACCAACTCAATCATCTTGCACATATGCTCGGTTCTAGCCTCTCCTGACATCACCCATCCAGTCTTTCCGCTGCTCGGATGAGGAGTTTTGAGCTCGATGCAAGCAAATCTAGAACCTTCCAGCCAAGGCTTGGTGAAGTCGGGTTCAGATAGAATGTCATCGAGAGTACAGACATAGTCAGGCAAGGAAGACGAATCCTCACATTCTGGATACCTGCCGTCTGCTGTCTTCGTGTCGTGGAATGCCACTAATTCACCATCGGCAGATAGTCTGAGATCCAACTCAACTCCGTCGGACACTTGCATGCCATGGGCCAGAGCGGCAAGCGAATTCTCGGGAGGCTGCTCCCATCTCATTGGCATCACGAGACGAATCAAGTCCAAGAATGCACGGACGTAGTCGCTTCTCTACAGCCCCAATGCTCAAACCCTTGTTCCTTCACCGCACCGTAGGTATGACCATGTCAGAGACAGTACAATTGGACCGCGCATCAGACCCTCAAGCAGTCAGGGGGTATGCATTCTATGATTGGGGAAAGTCGGCATTCGAGACGAGCACAACAGTAGCCATTCTTCCAGCTTGGTACGCATATTTGTTCCTTGAGGCGAATGGACTTACAACTACGATAGGCAATATCGATATGACCGGAGATGCCGTTTGGGCATATGCTGTAGCCGCAGCTACCCTATTGGTTGCAATCTTGGCTCCAGCATTTGGAGTAATGGCCGACAAAAAGCCAATCAAAATGACTTGGCTGAAGTATCTGACCTATCTTGGAGCAGGCTCAACATTCCTAATCGGTTTTGATTTCCTGTACGGAGGTTCTGAGTGGGTTTGGATGATGGTTTTCTTCCTTCTCGCAAACATAGGACTCAACGGTGCTGGGGTGTTCTACAATGCCCTTTTGCCACACATGGGCACCGATGAAGAGATGGATGATATCTCTAACCGCGCATTCGCGTATGGATACCTTGGAGGAGGAATTCTGCTGCTGGTACATTTCATCCTAGTATTGGGAATCGGTGGAGACTTCGTTATCAGACTCTGTCTAGCTTCAGCAGGAATCTGGTGGTATGGGTTCGCCCTTCTGACCTTCAAGTATGTCCCAGAGCCCCCAATGGAGGGAGAAGAGGAATCCATCGATCTAAAGTCAGCCTATCGACAAGTTATCCAGACTCTGAAGGAAGTAAGCAAGTTCCGAACACTGTTCATTTACATGCTTGCTTATTTCTTCTTCATTGACGGAATTAACACCGTAACTGCGTTGGGCGGTGTCTTCGGATCAACCGTCCTAGGGGTCACAACTACTGAACTAATGGTGACCATTTTGGCCATACAATTCGTGGCTTGGCCAAGTGCCCTAGGATTCACTAAATTGGCAAATAGGTGGGGGACAAAGAAGGCCCTTAGCGCATCCCTAGTCGGCTGGGTGGTTCTTTGCTTCGCCGCCTGCGCATTCGCCCCATTGTCGTTGGATTCCCACGACCAACATGACGTTCTCTTTGAGTGGGACTCTGATGGAGATGGAATCGCTGATTCATACGATGACGATGTCGATGGAGATTGGTACACAAATCAGGAAGAAATTGATGCAGGCACAGATCCTAACGACTACATGAGTAACCCCTCGGAAAAATCCCAGAGATGGCTCCAAGACAGACTCAGTGTGGCCGGTGGCTACGTTTCATACATGAACTACAACTTTGATTACAGCATAGCCCAGAAGTCTGACTTTTCCGATGAAGAGTTCAATGAGCAAGAATGGGCAGAGGCCTATTCCAGTATTCTACCTGTTGAGATAGGCGAAAGTAGTGGCATATACGATTGGAAGTGGGGCAGTTCTGCTGAAGATCCATACATGGTTGAGGCCAGCGACCAATCGCTTATCCAAGAATTCCTGACTTCAATGGAAGATACAAGATTCAGTGCTAGCGTATCTGGTGGGCCACTGGACTCATCCAACTCAGTAGGAATCGACCACCCTACTAGTCTAGGAGATGGCCCATTGGATTCAATTCCTAGCACTGTTAGAGACATTGTCTGGGAGCCTTTGGGCCTCAGTGTAGGGCTACAATTCCTCATCCTAGGCTGTGGTATGGGAACCCTTCTTGGCGGTTCTCAGGGCCTTTCTAGAAGTATTTTCGGTCAGATGGTACCTGAGACAAGAAGTGCCGAATTCTTCGGATTCTTCGGATTCTTCGGAAAGGTTGCCGCTTTCATCGGCCCCCTTATTTACGCTACACTGACCGTAATGTTCGATAGCAGGGTTGGAGTATTCAGCATCTCCTTGCTGATCCTAATCGGTGCGTACATGATGCGAATGGTCGACGTTGAGGATGGCAGAGCCGCAGCTAGGGCCGAGGATGCAAAGAATCGAGGCATCACCCCCGAGTAGTTATCCTGTCCAGAATCAGTGCGACCTCTAGCAGCACCAATACTGGTCCACCCACTAGGAAGAGTGAGAGTGGGTCCGGGGGCGATAGAAGAGCGCCGAATGCAAGGGCTGAGAACCACAGGATTTCCCGATTCTCAGTAATGCTGGTTCTCTCAATCAATTCATATCGCAGCATCAAGAGTACGGCTAAGGGCACTTGGAATCCGACTACTGAGGCGAAGAACAGGCCGACGATGAAGCCAATCCAAGCCTGCAACTGCCAAGTTGATTCTAATCCAGAAGCCGCTGCATCTTCAGACAGATACTCCAGAAGCATAGGGATTAGGATTCCATCCGAGTAAGCAGCACCCGCCGCCGCAAGCACTGTCATGCTAAACAGGACGAACAGAAGTCCACCCACTCCGCCACCGGTTGGTACGAACTTCCTCCTATATGCTTCAGACAGAATCTTACGGCCGTTCCAGCCGAAATCCATCAGAATCGCTAAGGCCACGCAAGCCAAACCAATCTTGGCCGCAATATTCAGTCTGAGTAACACAGCCTCCATAGGCTGGAGTATGATGATGTGAACACCTTCTGGCAAGTATCCATCGTTTTCGACTAGCCACTCGATGATTTCTGTTGCGGCAGGGTAGCCGCCTACGAATCCAACTAGGAAAACTGCACCTAACAGGTATAGCCTCCGCCTCATGTGCTCGATTAGACCTCTCAAGGCCGCCCGAGGCAGGACATCCCCTGATACTTGGTCCATGCATCGTGTAGGCGTACTGTTCGTGAATACATCGCTAGCGGACTTACTTGCGGACGATGATGGTGAGCAAGTCCTTGTCCTTCAGAACGTGGTCGAGACCCACGCGCTGCCAATCGAACTTGGCACTAGGCCCCTTGACTCTAGCATACCGAAACTTTCGCACGAAGTCACGATGCAGTTTGACACAAACATCCCGCACAGTAGAGGTATCCTTGACTATCAAAGGCTCGACCAAATCTGCTTCCTTGCCCTGGGGCTTAAGATATATCGACATGAAATGAAGGTTATCGAAGATGAAGTCCTTCATAGCCTCGATACCCTCTCCCGTCTTGGCAGACACCTCAAGCACTGGCCAGCCTTCAGGCAGCATACTTCTGGTCCTCTTAATGTCCTTCTTTGTGGCCAAATCTATCTTGTTCAGAACTACCACGGCGCGACTGTAGACGCGGCTACCTGCGAGTGTGTCGACGATGTGGTCGTCTGTGACGTTGGTACGCAGGGTTACGGTAGCAGAGACGATTCCAAAACTGCGCACGATGCCCTGTATCTCCTCCTCGGTAAGGTTGGTCTGTTCTACAGTCGAGCGCACAACGATACCCCCTCTTTTGGTCCTAGTGATGAATACCTGAGGAGGTAGTTGGTTCAGCCTCATGCCAGATTTCCAAAGTTCCTTGTCTAGGATGTCGAAATGAGATTCTTGGAACGGATCAACTACATACAGGACCATGTCTGTACTGCGGATGACGTTCAGAATTTCCCTTCCTCTTCCCTTTCCATCAGCTGCACCCTTAATCAGACCCGGTAGGTCGAGAATCTGTATCTTGGCGCCACGGTGCTCCATTAGCCCAGGTATGCAAGTCAGAGTTGTAAATGCAAATTCTCCTATGTCAGATTCGGCCTCTGTCAACTGCGATATCAAGCTGGACTTTCCAACGCTCGGGAATCCGACCAAAGCAACCGACGCATCACCAGATTTCTTGACTTCGAATCCCGGGCCCCCGCCGCTCGACTTGGCGTGAGCCTGTGCCTTCTCCTTGCGTGCCTTTAGGGCGGCTATCTTGGCCTTCAGTTTGCCAATGTGGCCTTGAGTGACCTTGTTGTACTTGGTCTTGCTAATCTCATCCTCTAGGGATTTGATTTGTTCCTCAATAGTGGCCAAGTCACTCCCCCCTGCTCTTTCAGCGAATCCGACGCCCGGCCCCGAGTTATTGAATCCGGTGGCATCTCATCGCCCAGCAAAGCCGAGCGAGGGTTCTTTGCGTACTGCCCATTGGTTAGTATGAGGGGAGCCGATGGCCGACGTCATACTGCAACTGGTCGACAGAACTGCCCTCCGAAACCTTCACTCCATGCCACTTGGAGAATTGCTCGATGGGATGGACTCACAATCTCTGAGGGAACTCCGTCCTTCTGTTGATCCGCGCTTTCATCGACCATTCGATGTCGACCTCGAGGGAGACATACTCGAGTGGTTCGATGCCAATGATGAGATTGAACGCTCTGAGAATCTGGCTAATCAGAATCTGGATGAATATTCTACCTGTGAGTTGGCACTGAATCTAGCCCATTGGTGCTCTTTAGGAGAATGGCGATGCTGGGAGGCTAGACTCTTCCTTTATGTCGAGCCAATGCTCGATAGGAGCATCTCTGCAGCCGAGTTCCTAAGTTACAATATGTGGTCAGAACTATCCGACTCCCTAGCTACCTCAGACAGAGTTTCGTATTCGGAGGCAGTGGTCCTTGATTGGATGAATAGGAGGCAGGAATTGGGCGAGACGATGGAGCCCTCTGAGGACCCTAGAATCCTTCCGACAATGGAAGCACACAGGTCTTCCAGCGATTCTCTATTCTCCTTCCTAGAGCGTCACAGAGAAGAAGGATATTCAATATTGATTGGAAGGGATTTTCTCGAGCCACCAATTTGGACTCTTGACTCAGGCTCACCAATGAATCTGATGGAGGTGGAGGCTTGAGTGAGTTGCCAATAACCCCCTCTCCTCCTGAGTCGCCCCCTTCACCGGGAATTGTAGTTCTCGGGCGCTTCCAACCTTTCCATCGCGGCCACGAATCACTTCTCATTGCTGCAGAGGAGTGGCGTAGAGAAAACGCAGATAATCACTCCCTCATCATCGCCATAGGCTCTTCGAACAGAGAGGAATCTCTGCAGAACCCGTGGAGTTCAGATGAGAGGTCCACTATGATCGAGCTTTGGTTATCTGAATCAGGCATTCAAGATGCAGAGATAGTTTCAATTCCAGATATTGAAGATCCTCCTAACTGGGTCGCTCATGCCGAACAATATCACGGTATGGCCGGTGTTTTGTTCACCAGCGATGCCCCATCTGCAGAACTCTATGGAGAAGCGGGATGGCAAGTTATGACAACACCTCTAGATAATCGTGAGAGCTTTGAGGGTTGGAGAGTCAGAGAGACCGCTAGAATGCTTTCCACCATCGGTGACGAGGAAGCGGTAAGAGCCGTGTTGTCTCAGACCGTACCGTCTGTTGTAGTCGAATATATGGTCAGAAATGACGCCCTGCGTCGCCTCGCCTTCTTGGGCGAGGGCGGCGAACCGGTCGGCTAATCACCAACTTCCTACGAAGGTACAGGAACCTTCGCAAGTATCGCTGATGAGTCCTGAATCAAGATATTCGAAGGCCATGTTGTAGGCTTCGGGTAGTCCGCCTAGGGCACCGTGAGCCTGACTGTGGTAATCCATCGATCCGGCCAGATTTCCTTCTGGAACTGCAGGGAATCCCCCGTCGAAGTAAACCACTCCGGATCCGCTGAACGGACCATAATCTACCTCAACCCCCCAAGGGTGCCATGCAGAAGCCTCCAAGTTGCTCAATCCTGCTGTTCTGACAGCCCTGTCACAACTCAGTGTAGAAACTTGAAAATCATTCATTGAGGTGATGTATAACATCTCAAACGGATGGATCATTCCCGACCATCCTTCGTTATGGAATGGCAGGAATGTTTCAGCATCTGTGGAGTCCCATAGTGACTGCATTGCTGCAATCATAATCCCCCTATCGTTCCTAGATGGGTAGGCGATAACCTCTGAGAACAGAACATCGAAATTGGTGTAGTGTGTAGACCTCTCGATTTGATGAGTGAAGGACGACCCCCCTACCCAAAGAACTCCTCGATCAACTTCTGGCACCATCGCCATCAGCGCAGGGCCACGTAAGCCTCCGAATGAAACGCCGTAGTAGTCTATATCAGAAACATCGACCAGATTCACCCCTTCATGATGGAACTCCGAAATGTCCGAACACACACCGGAAAAAGTCCTAATCATCGCCAGATTGTTGATGATTGACTGCATGTGCCTTTCCTGCTGGTGTTGAAAGTACTCGACATTGATTAGGGAGTAAGTCAATGCATCGTAGTCATTGTCATGACTCCAACCTTTCCAGTCCGTCCCAATCATCACTCTGCTTGTCATGTTTGCACTGTGCCTAGAGCCAGTTACCATCCCGTCTCCACTACCCATGAATCCATGTCCGAGCACGGTCATCAGACCAGAGTTGCCCTCGTCTGCTAGGACTTGTGGAATCAGAATTGTCACATCGACCTCTCTGAACTCGATGAATTCAGGCGCTCCCGAGGAATCTCTGCGCATAGAGGATGGAGGGAAATCCGACTCCATGTACTGAGGCGTTGTCACCGTAGCCCTAATCAGTCTGAATGTGGTATTATCCTCGCCGTAGTTGTCGATAACCCCTCCCTCAGTGATATTGCACCCAACTCCCTCATCTCCCAAACGCTGCTCTGCATCGTCACGCATTGCAACCATGTCCTGCAGAATCGATGCAGTGGAGGCAGTATGGAAGAACCAGGCCGCTTGCAAATCAGCCCTGTCCACGCCTGCTTCTCCAAGGGTTTCGAACAGAGACTCATACTGACTCCTCTGGCCCTCAATCTGTTCAGAGTCAGTACTCAATCCATCTCTAAGGGCTACAAAGGCTTGCGAACCCTCTACCGAATTACCATCGGCATCAATCAGATTCCTATATCCAACGCCATAAGAAGTATCGTGGCTCAGACCCTCTACCGTCCGGACATAAACGAAGGTATGTTCGTCATCCTGGCTCCTCTGGTCAAGCTCAACCCAGTGAGGTAACTTCTCTCCAGTTTCCAGATTAATCAATACTGTCTCGTGATTGTCACTCAGAGAATTTCCGATGCTATTGTGGCCAGCCAGTCCGGAGATGTCTGGCACGACATCGAAGGTTGTGAAAATCTGTGTTGAAGGACTGTATCCGTCCAATCTGTTNAGCATATGGAACGCACCAGATTCAACCGACCCCGAATCGGGAATCGCCTCGCCCGAAATATCGATTCTGTAGCCTGTCATCGTTGTCTCATCCTGAACTAGGAAGGCGGGCGCTGGGAATGGAAGCATNCAGTGGTGAGGGTTGACATCATCGCAGAACTCGGACTTCGAGTCCAGATTTACGTCGGGCCCCTCAGGCTCAGGCTCGGCGTAAACACAGGATCTGTCCGAAACTGTTGCATCAGGATTGTAATTCTCTGCATTTTCATCCATACAGCCAGGAATGTCCTCGCTGATTGGTTCCTCGATATCCGTATCNCCGGNACAGCCAGAAAGAAGCATACATGTTACTAGTAATATGGCGATTCTCGACTTCGCTCTCTCATTCATGCTNCGCCTCATGCCAGCATNGGTTATCAATTTCCCGTCANGAAGTTAGCATTCTGTGGAAGTGATGAACTCCTGTTTCCCTAGTTGGTGAATAACGCCCTCTGTCATATGCTCCTGACTTCACTCCCCTTTGAACCGCCTCCACGATGTCTTGATCTTCAGCTTCCACCTTGTCGAGATTTCCCCCTGCTCCTTCTCCTAATTTTGAACGATCCCATACGAATCCATGGTAGATGATTCTGGTTCGGTCAACTGAGAGTGGCACGACTAAGTTAACTGAAAGCCCCCAAGGATAGAAGTTCAGCATCAAGCCCGGGTAGAGCCAGTAGTAGTAGGCTGCAATCGAACGTCCGTAGTCAGGAGAAGATTCAGGTAAATCGAAGCAAGATTCCCTATCGCGGGCAATACCTAACTGAAGCACACCGCCTTCGAATAACTCAGTACTGTATGAGTCATAGTCAAGCTCCTCGTGTAAGCCCCCGTGGACAAAAGGAATGTGGAAACCCTCGAGGTAGTTATCTACGTATAGCGCCCAGTTGGCATTGATATCGTACGAGCGATGTCGTGTTGGGTCGTGTTCAAACGACTCTANCGGCATCCATCCGATTCTGGCCTCTAGTTCCTCAAGGCAATCTGTGAACCGGATTGGATTATTACCTGCGAATAGCAGCCCCCTCCAGCGCTTCAGGTCGAACGATGCCAAGTCGTCAGAGGAGCTTGGAAAACCCTCAACNTGTTCGAATTCTGGCATGTTTCGGAAGGAACCATCCAGCCCGAAGGTTCGACCATGATAGCCACATCTCAGAGTGGAAGCACTGCATGCCTCAGTAGCGACCAGCATCCCACGATGTGTACACACATTCGATAGGCATCTGATATCCTCAGCTCTAGCCAGCAGCATTGACTCCCCGACGAGGGATTCCATATGCTCTAGCGGCAGGATGTTGTACTCTGCTAACTGACTCTCATGCGCGGCAAAATGCCAACAGTCGCCGAAACCCGAGACAATGTCCGCGAATGATGACTCATCCGAGTAGTATCGTGAAGGCAGAGTATGCGCCTTGCTTATGTCTGGATCAATCAGATTGGTCGNCACTCACTCATCCTCGGCCACTATCACTCTAGCAGCACGCAGGATACGGTCATGGTACATGTACCCGACTTCAACAATCTCAATTACAGAACCTGCCTTTCCTCCGTCCGGCACTGGTACTGTGGCAATGGCTTCCATTGTGGTGGGGTCGAAGTTAGAGCCCACCTCGATTTTTACGACTCCTTCAGACTCCATAGCAGCCCTAGCTCCTTCGAGAGTGAGCCTGACTCCTTCTCCTAGAGACTCTAGATCGTCTCCGTCTGCGGCTTCTAGAGCCTTCTCAAGACTGTCGAGCAGTGGCAGCATCCTCAGGGCTAGAGACATCCCGCCGTATCTGATTGCATCCGAACGATCACGAGCAGCCCGCTGCCTGACATTCACCATTTCAGCAGCGGAGTACTGTAACTCCTTCTCGAGTGCCTCCAATCTAGCCTCTAGTGCAGTGATAGAATCCTCTTCCTCTTCTTCAATAACCTCAACCTCAGGGTCCTCGACTGGCTCCTCGGTCACATTGTCACGTCCTATTCAACATTCAATAATCCAATGGTCGATGTTAGTCAGAGTAGAAGTATTCTCCAGATGATTTTTGCTCACGGTCCTTCCTACTCAAAGGCTTGTTTATTCTTGGACGATGAGATTCAACATCCCTGCGGAAGGTGACATCCGCATCGGAAAGGAATAGGTTCATGCCCTTACGAAGCGAAAGAGGGCCAACAGCCTGCCCATGATTCCCTCCTTCGCCTTGGAATACCAATATGGAGTCACTAACTATGTCTAGGAAGTAAGTGTCATGATCGATCACCATGGCCGCCTTCTCATTACTTTCCATCGTTCTTCTGATTGCCTTTGCAGCTTCCATTCTAGCATTGGAATCTAGATGGGCACTAGGTTCGTCGAACAAGTACAAATCAGCCTCTTTTCCTAGGCAAATAGCAATGCTAACTGCTTGGAGCTCCCCACCTGAAAGTTTTGTCGCCTGCAAATCTTGCATCTTGTCGACTTGCAGTGTCCGTATGACTTGAGTGTGGAATTCTCCACTTCTCCATTTATTTCCGAGCTCTGAATCGAGCCATTCTTGCACTGTTCCATTGAACTCAGATCGAACGTGTTGGGGCTTGTAGGATACCTTAGCATCCATCGTGCACCATCCCTCATCGGGATCAATCTCACCGGCAATTATCTTCACCAAAGTCGTCTTCCCAGTGGCGTTTGGCCCGACTACTCCTACAACTTCTGCAGACTTCACCGCCCCCTCTCCTGTCTTCAGGCTGAAATCTCCCAGCGTTTTCTCGATATCTCCCCATTTGAGAATGGGGGTGCCGAACTCCTCTCCACGGGTTCGTCCTCTCAGAAATTGTATCGGCTTGTTCCGAATTCTGACATTCTCCTCTGGTAGAAAACCATCGAGATAGGCATTAATTGCAGTCCTTGTTGGCCTAGGTGGAGTGAAGATTCCGTAAGCTGACCTATCTCCGTAGATTACGTGAACTAAATCACACAGGACATCAAGTATGGCCAAGTCATGCTCAACTACGAGCACCCTCTTGCCTCTCTCTACTAGGTCTCTGACAACCCCCACCATCCTCATTCTCTCGTAGATATCCAAGTATGAAGACGGCTCATCGAAGAAGTATACATCGGCCTCCTTGAGGAGTGTCGCGCAGATTGCTACTCTCTGCAACTCTCCTCCAGAGAGGCCACCCAACTTTCTTTCAAGGATATGAGAAATCCCCATCACTTCAGAATATTTCTTGATTTCTTTACGATCGTCAACCCGGTCTAATAATTCTCTAACTTTCCCATCAAAAATCCTAGGTAACTTGTCGATGTATTGGGGCTTCACTGCGATACTGACTTCTCCAGCAGCCACTAGGCCGAGGTAGTCTCTCAACTCACCCCTAGGGAATGTGGAGATGACTTCGTCCCAATCGGGTGATTCATTGGCCCAATCGCCTAAGTTTGGCGTAAATGTTCCAGATAGGAGGTTGATTGCCGTTGACTTCCCTATTCCGTTCGGACCAAGGATTCCGACTATCTGCTCTTGGCGAGGTGATGGCAGCCTGAATAGTCTGAACGAGTTTTCTCCATAGGAATGAGTCAAATCTGTATCTAACTCCTCTGGAAGATTGATTATCTTCACTGCCTCATCCGGACAGTGCTTTGCCCGTGTGAAGCAAACTGGGCAGGCAGTCTCCAGAATCTTGCATTTTGAACCCTCTACCTGTATGCATTCTCTGTCGCACATCGCTGAGTACTTCTTCAGGTAAGCGAAGGCGTTGCTGTTGGGCTTACATCTCTCCTCAAGTAGAACTGCAACCCTCATGCTCTTTACCCCGCGATGAATCACTCAATACTTCTTCCATTGGCTAGCCGTCGGCAGCCGCTTCTGCTCAGAGTGCGAGGAAGCGGTAGCGGACGTATACGTACGCTGCAAAGATCATCTTCTCGGCCTTAGAAAGTTGAATCCTATCGCTGAAAACATCACCATCGAGTTTCTCGATTTTACTGAGAATCGATTTGTAGAAAGTTGCCATCGCCGCAGGCGAATACCTCGACTTACGGTCAAGCAGCGGGAGCAGTTTGAATGCTTTCTCTCTGTATTGATGACATCTGTCGATGTACTCCTTGACGAATGGCTTCCAGCCAGGATGCTCAAGTAGTGCACTACCGCTCTTAACATCATCCTCAGTGATTCCGTACTTCGCGAGGTCATCAATTGGCAGGTATATTCTGTCTCTTTCGGCATCCTCAGCGACATCTCTCAGTATGTTCGTGAGTTGCATGAATACTCCCCAAGACTCAGCATACTCCCTTGCACTCTGGTCGTCATAACCGTAAATCTCGATGCAGACTAGACCGACAGTCGAGGCAACCCTGTAGCAGTATGAGTACAGGTCTTCGAAGGTCTGGTATCTGTTACGGTGGAAGTCATCTTCCATGCCGCTAATCATGTCATCTAGGAACTGCCTTGGAATAGAGTACTTCTCTACAGTATCCTTCATCGCCATGAAGATAGGGTCAGTAGAAGTCACTTCGTCGTAAGCGCTGGATAGCTTCTTTCTGTAGTAGAACAATTGCGACATTTTGTCGTTGTACGTGGAACGCTCGACTACTGGACGACCGGGACTAAGCAACTCAATCTTCTCACGGTAGTCTACTGACTCTGGCTCATCAGTCGAACCTCCTGGAAAACTATCTTCGTAATCCCCGTCGGCAATATCGTCAGCCCTTCGGCAGAATGCATAGTATGCCATTATCGACCTTCTTTCCTCATCTGGCAGATACTTGAACGAGTGGTAGAAATTGCCGGCCTCTCTTCTAGTCAGCTCCTCGCAATAATCGTAAGCAGTATCTATCATATCTCGGGGAACTTCAGGCTCTGTCCAAATCGCTGCATCGATGTGCCTGAATGGGTTGACCAACTCTCCTCTTGAACCGATTACACCCATGAAAATGGCACCCTCTCTCACTGCCTCTAGTGCGGTTATACTGATTGCACGAACAGCTTCCTTGGTGATGCCGACTGCAGATCGAACTCTCTCCAATCCGGTTGCAGGAACATCCTCGTAGTCGTACATAGATATGCTACGCTCATCGTACCCCTGGCTCCCCAGAGACGATTCGGATTGCTGCTGCCGTGGCATACTGCTCGCCAACTAGCGACTAGAGCCCACCTTTGAAACTCACCCTCGGGCGCGTGAGACATGCATCAACTCGCCAACAAGAGCGCAGTATGCCGATAATCAACTACGACCCGTAATTCTGGCTTTGTTTAGCAACTTAGTACTCGAACCCGGGAACGGAACAGCCAATGCAACTTGCTTGAGGACCTGATTGATGTCCTCTCTGGAAATCTTAATTCTCTCGGCCGGGTCGAGTACATTTCCATCTCTCAACCGCTCCAAGGTACGGTATGCAATCAGCACGGGAAGCATGCATGCTCCCCGTAGTCTGAACTGTGAATGAGGAAGCATCTCGATGTACTCTATTGCTGCCTCTAGATGACTTGCTGTAAGATTCAGATACTGATAGTAAAGCGGTCTGAAACTCTCGATGTTTCTATGGTCGAGAAGATCAGTTGGTGTCAGTTTGATTTCAGACAATGCTGGAGAAGGGATGTAGCATCGCCCCATCGCCAAATCCTCTGGAATGTCCCTCAGAATATTGATCATCTGCAAAGACTTACCGAATCGTACGGCCAATTCGTATATCCTGCGCTCATCCTCCTCTCCGAGTTTGAACAGATGCCCTAGAGAGACGCTGGTCCAGAACTCTCCAACGCTACCCGCCACGCGATAGGCATAGTCGTCCAACTCTGAGTCATCATGTAGTGAAACCATGTTTTCAGGACTAGCATCAGCAAACCTCTCCAAATCTAGAGTCTGGCCGCTGATGATAATCTCCAGACAGCGCCTAATTCGTTCTTTATCCTCTTCGGAGAAACTATCTAGACACGCCACCGATGAATCGACTACTTCCAGCAAGCGACCCTCGGCGGGATTCCGCTGTATTGCGGCTAACTCACCAAGGTCGGGTAACTCCTCTCCAGTGCCTTGCACGAAGCCACCGTACTGTTTGAGCCAGGCTAGTCTGTCAGCCGTTGATCCTCGCTCGGAGTCCGCGATGGTGTCAGAGGTTCTAGCTAGCAGATATAACAGGCCGACCTGAGAACGAATCTTCGATGGTAGTTTACTGAGGCTAAGATAGAATGACCTCGAGGTCCCCTCGAGTATCTTATCCAACTCCGGGTCCAGCAACTCGGCCATACTATTCCTCGTATCGGCTCAGCCGACACATCATCTAAGACTCTCGCAGCCCGGCTTCAATCAGAACCCGTAGCAGGACCTTTCCAATCTTAGACGGATCTCTAGCGATGTGAATGCCAGCCGCCTTGAAGGCGGCAAACTTCTCCTCAGCAGTACCCTTGCCTCCAGAGATGATAGCTCCTGCGTGCCCCATCCTCTTTCCTGGAGGAGCTGTTGCTCCGGCCACAAATCCGACAATCGGCTTGCTGAAGTTGTCTGCGGCCCAAGCCGCAGCATCTTCTTCGGCTGTACCGCCGATCTCACCAATCATCACCACAGCCTCTGTCTCGGGATCCTCCTCGAAGGCAGAAAGACAGTCGATGAATCCGGTTCCGCTGACAGGGTCGCCTCCGATGCCGATGCATGTGGTCTGACCCTCACCAACACTCATGGTTTGTGCTACAGCCTCGTACGTGAGTGTTCCAGACTTCGAGATGATTCCGATTCTGCCCTTGGCGTGGATGTATCCAGGCATGATTCCAACCTTACAACCTCCATTTTCTCCCGGAGTGATGATTCCCGGGCAGTTGGGCCCAATCAGCCTGATTCCCGGCATATCCGAGATGTGTCCGACGCATCGAATCATGTCAAGGGTAGGGATTCCCTCTGTAATGCAGACAATTAGCCCTTCACCCTTGATTTCGTTGAATGCATCAGCAGCCTCGATAATCGCAGCGGCTGCGAATCTGGCTGGTACGTAGATTACGCTGACATCAGCATCGGTCTCAGACACGGCTTGCGACATGCCATCGAAGACAGGAACTTCCCGGCCAGGCAGTTCAACCATTTGGCCACCCTTCCCAGGAGTGACTCCGCCTACGACATCGGTCCCGTACTCCACCATTCGAGTGGCGTGAAAAGTTCCCTGACTGCCAGTAATTCCCTGCACTAGGACCTTGCTGGCCTCGTTAATCCAGATACTCAAGCTCGCACCTCCTCTATTGCAGCTACTATTGCTTCAGCACCATCTGCAAGTGTGCCTACAGTCGTGACTTCTAGCGAACTCTCCTCCAGCACGCCCCTTCCTTCGACGTGGTTGGTGCCAGAGAACCTGACAACCAGTGGAACGGAAAGTCCGACCTCTCTGGATGCGTCGATTATGCTTCTAGCCACCATATCACAGCGAATGATTCCGCCGAAGATGTTCACTAGTATTCCTTCGACGTGGGGGTCCTCGAGGATTATTCCGAAGGCGGTTGTGATTGACTCCTTGTTCGCTCCTCCTCCGATGTCAAGGAAGTTTGCAGGCTCACCTCCGTACAGTTTGATGACGTCCATCGAAGCCATTGCCAATCCCGCACCGTTGACTAGACAACCGATATTTCCCTCCAACTTGACGTACGACAGGCCGGATTTATTGGCCCTGACCTCAACTTCCTCCTCTTCAGACATATCTCTCATTTCTGCCCTCCAAGGATGCCTGAATGAGGCATTGTCATCGAAACTGACCTTGGAGTCTAGTGCAATCATCGAGCCATCACTGGATCTGACCAGAGGATTGATCTCAATCATCGAACAGTCCCTGCTGACGAACATGGAAACCAGACGCCCAAGCATATCTGTGAATGAGTCCTGCGATACACCCGTGAGCCCGAGAGATGCCGCCATAGTGCTGGCAGCTCCAGAAGGTAGTTGCCCAGATGAGTCGGCCCAAGCCTTGTGAATGGCCTCAGGCGTCTTCTCTGCAACCTCCTCAATGTCCATTCCGCCTTCGGTTGAAGCCATCACTAGGATGGCATCCTCCTCGCGGTCGACGAGGATGGCGAGATAATACTCATGCGCGATTTCGCAACCAGCCTCGATGTATAGGTTGTTCACCATCTTCCCTTCCGGGCCGGACTGCTTGGTGACCAAAACATTCCCTAGGATGTTCTTGGCGTAGGTCTCAACCTCTTCGCGCGAAAAGGCGATCTTGACTCCGCCCTTCATCATCAAATCGCCCGTGTCCGGGCAGTAGAGGCTCCCTTTGCCCCTCCCGCCCGCGTGTATCTGACTCTTGACAGCGACAACCTTGCTTCCCAGAGTATCGTAGGCTTCTAGAGCCTGTTCCACAGTGGTACAGTGAACACCGTCTTGCACGGCCACACCCTCTTCTTTGAACAGTGCTTTACCTTGGTACTCG
>PAYF01000029.1 GCA_002714745.1 Methanobacteriota archaeon
TCTGATTTGAGGGTGCCCTCATTGGCCAGTACTATGCTCTGAACACTCCTCCACTGTTCCACAGTGACTTCAGAAAGAGTGACTTTGCCGATGTTGGACTTGGAGAATAGTATGTTTAGTGCTCCTACAAGTCCGTCATGAGCCTTGGTGATCATTTCATCTTTCCATCTAGGATGTCGAGGTGTGGCTAGAAATGTGTCCCTTTCGGCCGCCCAGTGGCGATCTAGAACCGCCTTAGCCGTGGGGGGCAGCCAACCGAATTCTTCCCCATCTCTTGAGGATAGTTCGAGGTTGCATAAGTCCTCGACTGAGTTGTGTACGGCAGTACCCATAGCAGCAGGCATGCTGGCCTTTCTCGGCAATCGTTGTCGCGATAACCAGTACTTTCTGGGGCAGTCCTCGTAGCGATTCCATGAGGAGGGGGACAATTGGTGAGCGGAGAAACCCTGGTCCATTTCATGTACCCCGATGGATTCACCGAGAGTGGCAACGATTAACACCATCGTCTAATCATTCATTCCCATGGTCGAGGCTCCCAAGGTGGAAGTCGATGCTGGATTGAATGCCAGCGGGGCTCTTGTAATCAGTTGCTTTCCTTCAATTGGTTTCGTTAGCAGCATCGTGGCTCACTATCTAGTAGACAAGTTGGAGTTGGAGTTGGTCGGAGGTGTCAGACATCCTAAGCTCCCTCCTGTATGTTTGGTGCAGGACGGGAAACCCCTGCCTCCAATGAGATTCTACTCTGGTGAGCCGGTATGTAACATGGAGAGGTGCGACAAGGTCATCCTGATTGCTTCGGAAATCCAAGTTATGCCTGAGTTGAATCTTCCATTGGCTGACACTCTTCTCGACTGGTGCAGTGAAGGCGGAGTAGGTGCAACTCTCCTGATTGACTCATATGCACAGGGAATAGGTCAACAACACTCTATCTTCGATGACGATGAGACTGATGAAACGATTCTGGGAATAGGCTCTACCGATGCTTCTCATAAGACTCTGGAAAGCCTAGAAATCCCTCTGTTGAAGCAGGGGGTGGTCGGAGGCATCACTGGTGTGATGATGGGGGAGAGTCGTCGTAGGGAAGTCGATGTGATGGCCATTCTNGCCGAGTCAGACGGTTCTATCGGTGGAGGATTNCCTGATGCTCGNGCAGCAGCTCGTATCATCGAATGCTTGGANGAATTGATTCCCGCTGTTCATCTTGATTCCGGACCTCTGCTCGAAGAAGCTCAGAGGATTGAGGGTGAGATTCGCGAGATGATGGCGGTTCACCTCAACCCACCAGCCGATAGCGGTGATTCTCTAGGCTCGATGTACGGCTAGAAGTCTCCGAGAGTACTCTGCCTCTCTGAGGGTGGATCAATTCCGGCAATCTCTGAGAGTTCTGTTTCATTCAGCACCTTCACACCCAACCGGCTGGCTTTATCTAACTTGGAGCCGGCAGAGGCGCCAGCAACTAGGTAATCCAGCTTACCCGAGACTGAGGACACTACTTTTCCTCCCATGGACTTGATTGATAGTGCAATTTCCTTCCTAGATCTGGAAAGAGTTCCAGTAATGCAAAATGTCTGTCCCTCTAGAGGTCCTGTGTTGGTGTCTGCAACCTCGTCAGAGATATCCAATTCACCACTTAGGGCAGAAACGACCTCGATGCGCGCTGCTAGACCCTCTAAGAGCAGTCTTGCAACGGTCTCTCCGACCCTTTCAATCGAGACTAGGCGAGATATTGCCTCGTTGTACTTCAAAGTCTTTCCTTCCTCATCTTCCCCTGGTTCCTCGTCCATCCTACTTACGAGTTTGAGGAGGTTTTCGAGGCTGCCTACCTCAGATGCAATCGAGTTGGCGACCTCAGGGCCAATCCTAGGCATTCCCAGGGCCGCTAGGAAGGTGCTGAGGGGCATGCTACGACTTGCTTCCAACTCATCAATCACATTGCCCGCTGATTTCTCGGCCATCCGATCTAGGCTAGTTATGTCGCTCAAGGATAGAGTATAGAGATCTGCTAGTGAGTTTACTAGGCCTTTCGAGCAAAGTTGCTCTGCGAGTTTCTCTCCAATACCGTCCATCTCTAGATGGCGACACCAATACAAGATGGTACGCTCTAGTCGAGAAGGACAATTCAGATCTAGACATCGGATGAATGCCCCGTCCTCTACTAGTGTCGATGAGCATCTGGGACATTGTGTTGGGATTGTGACCGGGATTCTGGTTGGAAGCGGTTCATCGAACGGTGTGCCATCGGCATGCTTTCTACCACTCAAATCGGACTCTTGTGCTGTACCCAAAACTTCGGTGATTTTCGGAATGACATCTCCTCTCCTTACAACTCTGACACGGTCTCCAAGCATAATCCCAAGTCTCTCGACCTCCCCCTTGTTGTGCAGCGTAGTACTCTCAACAGTTACTCCCGATACGGTAACCGGGGCGACTTTGGACACCGGGGTGACGTTGCCGGTCCTGCCGGTCTGCCACTCTACATCCATCAAGACGCTGATAGCCTCCTCAGGAGGAAACTTCCAAGCTAGGGCCCAACGAGGATGATGTGCAGTCATTCCGAGCAGTTCCCTCTTGCTCAACCGGTCCAGTTTAATCACTATGCCATCGATTTCCCAGTCGGCGCCTTCCCTGTTATCTGTCCACCTGTTTACAACTGACATTATCTGAGCGGTGGCGGCCTGGGAGTCGCCCCCTCCTACAACTTCGTTTCCAGCCACTTCTATGCCAATCTCCTGTAGCCAAGTAATGGATTCAGAATCAAATTCGAATGCCGGAGGATTTGGACTATCTGGATGTCTGGCATCTCCTACGGGAAACTCGGCCCCGTAGGCTAGGAACATCAGATCCTCGGCCCTACCCTTGCCAGCCTCGGCGTGCTTCTGCCTGAGGGAACCTGCTGCGAGGTTTCGGGGATTAGGAGCGACATCAGAATAACTGTCTCTGAATGTGGCAAGTGGCATCACCACCTCGCCCCTGATGTGACAATCTCCATCCCATCCGAGTGATTCGGGTACATTCGGAATTCTGCGAGCGTTTGCAGTGACGTCCTCTCCTCTGGTCCCGCTGCCGCGAGTTGCTGCCCTGACCAGTCTGCCTCTTCGGTACTCCAGCGATAGTGCGGATCCATCCAACTTGGGCTGGCAGACGAATCTTCTNCCTTGNGCNGTGGTCTCTGAAACGAAGTGTNCAACTTCGTCTTCCGTGTTCGACTTGTCTAGGCTGAGCATTTGGAACAGGTGCTCCACCTTGATAGANCCNGGTNGAGGGATCTGAGCCTACTTTCTGCAGTTGAGGATGATTNGGTGAGAGAGNCTTGAGTTCGTCCCANAGGNCATCGTATTCAGCGTCGGAAATCTCCGGTCTCGCCTCGTTGTAATAGAGGTGNGAATGGTGGGAAATCTGTTCCGCAAGCCACTCCACCAGCGCCTGCTCGCTGGCTGTGCTCGGGCGCTCCGCTGCCATGGTACTCCAAGTAGTGCAGATGCCTTCAACCTGCGGATAGGAGCCCTACGGGCTCCTGTATTGTATATGGTGGGCCTGCCAGGATTTGAACCTGGGTCGCGCGACCCCCAGCCGCGAAGTATAGGCCAAACTAACCTACAGGCCCTTTGGGCTTGATTGGCGAGTCGGGGGCTGGTCAAAGCCCTGTCGGACTCTCAAAGTTCTCTAGCTATGCTGAAAGGAGCGATCTCGTCAACTAGATCGATATGGCCAACGAACATCCTTCTGCAGCAGTATCTCTCCATTCCAAGGTCGTCTAGCNTCTTGTCTGGGTNTTCGCCCATCTCTACTGCTTCCTTGTACTGCTCGTAGACGTGAGCAATCACCTTTCCGCAACTCCAACATCTTACTGGTATCAGCATATAATCACCTGTACGACTTCTGCCACTTCTTGCGAGCGCCGCGCCCCATTTGATGCTTGGGTTCCTTCCTTCTAGGGTCGTTCACCAGCAAGCTACGGTCAAATCTGATGTACTCGTCACGGAGTTCTTCGTCATCGCCCTCAGCTCCGCCGTTCCACTTCACTAGTCCGCGTGCGATTGCTGTTCGAATAGCGTCAACTTGTCCCATCTGACCGCCACCTTGCACATCGACGACTACATCGGCGTCTGCCAGACGGTTCATCGCCTCTGCAATCTGGACTGGTTCGAGAGCCTTGCGCCTAGCGAGCTCTGGCTCCATGATGTGAATTGGCTTGCTATTGACTCTGACGCGTCCCTGGCCCTTACGGACGGTAGCGCGTGCGATTGCTGTCTTACGCTTGCCGCTGGTGTTGACCGAGGTCTTGCGCTTGGACTTGCGTGGCATAATCACTCACCCTCCCAACGAGATGCATCGACACCTAGTGATGAGCTTATCTCGCCCAGACGGACGAACTTGAGCGGTAAAGGGCGTTCAATTGAATCGGTTTCCCCCCATGCGTGGTCCTCTGGCAACTCTTCTTCAGAGATATTAGTCGGTTGGCCAATTAGTACTCTCAGATCACGCAGTGCGCCTCTGCCGCTGCTGTTCTTCTGGTAAGGAAGCATTCCTCGGACGGTTCTCTTGAGAATCTGGTCGGGCATGCGAGGGAAAAACGGTCCCTTCCTAGCGTGGTTGAGTTTGTACTTTTTATCGTATCTAGATAGGACTTGGGTCCTAGGGCCAGAAACGATGGCATGCTCGGCGTTGTAGATTATCACCCTCTGCTCATGACCATTCTTGCGGGCTGAAATCAGCTGCTTGGCGACTTGGCTGGCAAGGCGGCCGAGAATCTTGTCTCTGGCATCGTAAACTAGTGTTCCAGCATCAGCCAAGTATCCTCACCCCCTTTCCATTCGGGTTCTCTTTCATCAGTTCGCGGAGAGTCATGACTCGCCCTCCGGCTGCTTCTATCTTTGAGCGGGCTCCGGCGCTGACACTGTATGCGGCGACGCTTGGCTTGCCCGAGATCTCTCCGCTGCCCAGAAGTTTACCCGGGACAAGGATGGTTTCCTCGTCGGCGGCATGCCTCGATAGGCGGCTTAGGTTCGGTTCAGCCCAATTGCTGCGGCTTCTCTCAAGCCTAACAGCGACGTCTCGCCACAGTGCTGAACCGGATGACCTGCTCTGATCCTTCAAGTCGCCAATTAGGCTGACTAGGGATTGGTTGGTCTTTCTCGTGTTCTTACTCATATGACTCCCTCGACGTTCTCGGGTATCGCGGCCACCTAAGTTGGTGTTATGAATGCTGCGGGACGCCCCATAGGGGCGAAAGGCTTCGCTGCTGCCCTATCAGGCCCTAATTGGGCCCGAATCAGATTCGGAAACCATCGTTCTGGTTGTCCTCGTCAGTACCGGCTAGTCTGGTCTCTCCTTCGGAATCTACGAACTGTCCGGCCTTGGTAACCGTGCCATACAGGCCCGATTCATTGATTGATGACCGGCTTAGCATTGAGTCGCCTAGGGATGCGGTAAGGTGGTTGACAATCGACTGTAGAGTGGCTATTGCTCTGTCACGCTGGTCAGAACCAATCTCGTGGTCTGAGTAACGAGCCTCTTCGAATATTGAGAAGAACTCATCTAAGTCCTCAGGTGGTGCTATTCCACCAAGCATCGCGTTGATGGCGTCCTCGAACTCCCTAGTGGTCTCGTAGACCTTCTTCATCGCGCCTCTACTTCTGAAGAAGCGGACTAAGTCCTTGTAGCAGTTGAAGATTGTCTGGATGTAGTCGTTAGAAGCCTTCAGTGACATTAGTGAGTCCGTCAGGATTCCACGAATCACCTCAATGCGTCGGCGCTCGGCGTAGTTGCGATACATGATTGCCCCAATCAGAAGAGCGAATGAAAGTGCGATTAGAAGCACTACAGTTACTCTAGCGGTAAAGAAGCTGGTCTGCTCACTGACTGGCTCTTCGCCGAGGAATATCATCGGAGTGCTGTTCAGGAATTCTTCGACGAAGAATTGCGTGTCTAGGAAGTGTACCAAGACTCTCCATCTGCCGTCAATTGCGCAGGGAGCTGAAGCGACCGAGTCGCACTCCAACTCGCCGGGTATGTTCTTACCCTCGTAGACGAACGAGAAATTCGCCGTACCCTGTTCATTTGATACAGCATATTCTGGTGGGAAACCAGTTACCCATCCAGAGCCGTTCCAGTACTGGAAGGTGAAGACAACGGTCTGTCCCTCCACAGATAAATCAAGGCGATCACGCAGAATCGTCACGGCACCTGTAATCTCATCGCCGGGTTGGTAGCCCCCTGAGTTGGACCAATGGTCCTTGAGCAAAATATCTACTCTGCTGCGGACCAGTACTTCAATATCCATGAATGAGCCATTGACTACAGGCGTGGTCTCAGCCCTACATCCTCCTGGGAGCTCCTTGTCGGGCTCATAGGCCACTCTGATGGTTCTGAATCCTTCCAATTGGTCGCCATTGGGCTCGACGCCTCTACGACTTGGGTTGTCCTCTGGGTCGCCTGAGAACCAGTCAATCTCGCCGGTGCCGTCCATCGTAGTAGAGGTGGCAACCGGTCTTGTGTTGGTCTCGGGGTCGAGATAGATATTGAGGCACTTCCCTCCAATCGGATTGCCGTTGGTCTGAGTTAGTAAGGCCTCAAGGTGGAATGATTCCTTCAGATACAGAACTGGGAATACCGAACCATTAGCGAAGGTGTAGGAGTCAACATCAGTCCTGAATGGTCCGACTTCCTGAATCAGCATAGTCGAGTTGGAGAAGACAGGGAATATCTTAGTGATATTCGTAGGCTTGTATCTCCAGTTGTCCATGCTTTCGTATGGATCGTAGGAGACTGTAACCATGGCCTGCCCGGCCTCCACTCCAGTCAATGGACAAATAATCTCGAAGAAGCCGTCAGCATCGGTTGTTCCCGGAATGCAGACTTGACTTCCAATCTCCATGTTCAGCATCTGGTACTCTACACGGATTGGCCTGAAGGATAGATTGCCTCCCAACTCGTCAAGAAGCTGTCCGGTGACTACCATCGGCTTGTCTATCGGTTGGCCTGTGGTCTGGTCAATCTCTGATGTGTAGACGATTTGGTCGTCCACAGCTAGACTGGTGCGTCCAATGAGATAGAAGCCCTGGGTGTTGAACTGTAGCACCTTGCGGAAGTGCTCACTATTGAGAATCTGGGCACATGGATCCCAAGCACCGGAAGTCCTGAGCATGTCATCCTCAATTGGTTCGCAACCCTCGTTGGGTAAGTTCTCGCCGAACCTGATAATCACATTCACAGGACCGAAGCCATCAGGGAGGAATGAATCGGGGTCATCGCGCAGTAGTTGAGGGTTCAATGAAATCTCGTGGAAGATTGACCCAGCACTCGGGCATGTCGTCTCGACAATCTGTCTGTGAGTACGGTCCTCAAAGTCGGTTCCTTCGAAGATAATCAGCACTTCTCCTCCGTTCTCGCCACATCCGTCCAGAGCCTGCCCCGGGTCGAACAGCGTCGGGTCGGGGGTTCGATTATCGTCTGTGACTTGAGCCGATAAATCCCATATGTCGCCGCTGCTCAGGGCTCCCGAAGTCACACTTTGCAAAGTAATCAGGGTCCTAGAAACAACCCAGAGGTTGATCTCAGATGAGCTCGATTGACGGATAGGGTCTCCAGGATACGAATAACTCAGAGTGAAATTACCCAATTCGTGGAGCTCGCCGATAGTCAGATTGACTGTGAATACGCCATTTTGGTCTGTCACAGCAATGCTATTTGTGCCATCGGCCGACCATGTAAAGTTGATTGGAGCATCTCTCACGGGCTGGTAAGCGTTGTCAATCAGCCTCGCCTCGATGGTGGTGTTCTGACCACGATAGAGCCGTGGAATGTTGTTCAGCTGGAAGTCCGTCGTACCTATGACCGAGACGTTGACGTAAGCCCCGGTTGGTGCGAGTACGGAAGTCTGGTTCCCAGTGAAATAATAGTTAGAGTTGGTGAAATCGGCTCTGATTCCGAATACGCCTGCCGAGTACTGAGAGTACCAAGTCCAGTTGTAGTCAAATGTCGCCTCTCCGTTAATCATCTGAGGTACGCGAGCATAGCCGGTCTCAGATGAACCGGCGAATACACCGTTGCGATCTACGTCAACCTGTAGAGCCATGGGGTCAAATGGCCACGGGGTCATTGTGCGGTTCCAAACAGTACCAATAACTCTCAGAGTCTCTCCAGTGAACATCTCGGGAACAATCTCGCATCGAACATCGCTATCAGGGTCAAGTGGATCGACAGGTCCGCAAGGTGGGACATTGAAATCTCCGCCATTCTGCATGGCGATGAACCAATGAGTACCATTTGAAGACAGGAATGTCCTGAGTGTGCCGGCCTGTCCAGTCAGTCCCTCTGGAGTACCGTCCCAAAGCATGGGATATGGCTTGCCTAGGCTTGCGTCAGAATACGCGATACCGGCGTTAACGAGTGACGGTCCATGGAACAGAGCTCTCCACGCTCCAAACGAGGAGCCAGTAAACTGAGTTGAGTCCCAGAAGTACACTGGTCGTATCGAGGGAGTGATAATCTCCGCTTCGACATACATCCTGTGCATCGACCTGATGCCGAAGCTGTCAGTCACTGAACCCTCTAGATAGGGCCACGGCCACTCGGCACCGAGATCGGGTCTCGAATAGCCGACGAATGCGTAATCACCAATCGGTAGACTGGTGTTAGTGTAATAGTAGCGTCCGACGACGTTATGAGTCTTGGAGAAATTGTTCCAGACTATTTCCTCGTAGCCTCCCGGCACCTTTCCTGGGCCATTGTCCATGGTGGAATTCCATTGCACCTGCTTCCATGTGCCCTGTATTCCACTGGTTTGAACGAAAGTCAATGAAATCCATCCACCAGAGTCGGCGCGGTAGCCGTACCCGTAGCCGTCGAAGATGGTTGGGTGAGTCGTGTTACCGAAGATGCCTCCNCTAATTGTAAACGAAACNGGGGCATGAGACAGNCTGTTACCGAAGATGCCTCTCTCCCAATCAGCNGTATAGTGNACCTTGTAGTCCACGAANAGAGGTTGTTCGTCGCTGCGGAAGTAAGTCCANGCGACNTAGTCAATTGTAGTGTTTGCACGGACTTCNACTGGTACCGGCTCAGTTGTAGANCCGTCATGGATAAACATCTCAGTCACTTCNGCATAGACNANATANGTTGTGTTATCACCTACATGAATGTCCTCTGGGAATAGGAACTGTCCGACTATGAAGTCCCCATCGTTGTCAGTCAGGACGTTGATCGTCTCCACTGCTGAAGTTCCATTCCTAGCCCATTCTATGTGTACCTGAACTGGTAGGTTGGGAGNAGGCATGAACACCCCCTGAACTGGATCCAGCCAATTCACCGTGCCATTGAACTTAGCCGGGAATCTGTTGTCTAACCACAGGACAGGTGGAACTGTCATCGAGATTCTAGTGGGTATCTTGTCATCCTCATCGAGAATGCAATCATTGTCGTGGTCCCAATCGCTTGATTCGGCTCCGTTGGTACAGTTGTCCGTCCAACCTTCTTCCAAATGGTCCCAATCCAAGTCGGCCCTCCCATCTGAATCGTCGTCTTCATCGATAGCATCTGGACCGGTATTGGGGTCTGCGGGGTTGGCAATTCCTGAACCGTTTCCGAAATCGTCGTGGTCCCACGGGTTCGTGCTCTCGGAATCGAATCTCGACGGCCAAAGCATGACTTCGTCTTCGTCCTTCATCCCATCAGCATCGTCATCCTCATCGACATCGTCTCTCAGGCCGTCATTGTCGTGGTCCCAAGGGGTAATCCACGGCGTAGCAGAGGCCAGCTCGAGTGTGTTTACGAGTCCGTCTCCGTCCCAATCATTGTCGGCCCAATCCAAGATTCCATCGTTATCGTGGTCCCAAGGTGACTGCTCCTCGCCGATGAAACAAAGGAGTTCTTGTTCTGCGTCGGGTAGTCCATTGTTGTCGTCATCAGGGTCCTCCCCATCGGGAACTCCGTCGTTGTCATTGTCCACATCATAGTACTTCGGATGAAGCAGGCCTTGACCTAGTGCCCCCTTGTCCCAGACGGCTTGGAACCAGCCGTCCTCATCCGGGTCTGTGTCGGTGCCATCGTCGTCGTTGTCCTCGCAATTAGTACCGATGAAAAACGAGCCTTCCGGCTCAGTGTTTGCGTCATCGTCCCAATCATCATTGCTGTCGACTTCGAAGTAGTCCCAGATGCCATCGTTGTCGTCGTCTATGTCCCAGTGATCGTAAACGCCATCGAAGTCGTCGTCGAGATCTGCCGTGTCATTGAACATGCATTGTGGATTCATGTTGCCCGCAATAGGGGCACCGCAGTCGTCATCTGGGTCGACGTCGTTGTTGAGTAGNTCTGCGACCTCGTCNGGGAACATGTTGGCNTTGCCATCNGAGTTCCATTGGAACAGNCCGTTGTTGACGCCGACGTAGGCGATCCATAGGTCGCGGTTGTCCTTGATTTGGTTGTAACTGACCGCGGAGCTTGGGCCTACATCCTGATTGCCAAAGAAGTCGAACCAGAAGCAGTTCTTGTTGCACGTCCACTGTCCCTGTGAGTTGCTTCCGTTGTATGGTCCTTGGTCAAATTCNGGATCNGGCCTAGTGCTATATGGCGAGGTATAGATTGTCTGCTGAGTTTGGGTGGCTCCCTGTAAAGGATATCCGTATAGCCAAGCATAGGCTAACCCGCAGGCGTGATCTGCAGCTTGTCCGAGGAGAATTGCCCAGACTAGAGTGGCACCACAGGTGCCGTCGTCAAACGTTCCTCCCATCTTGATATCATCAACATCGAGGACTCCGTCNTTGCCCTCATCTTGGTCCCACCAGTCAGGNAGGCCATCGCCGTCTTGGTCAGTGTCTATTCCGTTAATCAGAGAGTCGCCATCGATGTCGATGTCNAAGTAGTTGTCACCGTTGTATGGNCTCCACTTCATGATGACATGCCAGTACATCTCAGGGACCTTGCCGTTGGTCAGGGTTCCGTTGACATTGGAGTAGCCGTTGTAATCCAAGACGAAGTTATTGTCAAGACTGAACGGGTTGAACATCCAAGTCATGTTCCAGTACATTGGGTAGCCTAGGTCGGCAGAGTAGATTCCTCCGTCGTCTGATCCGTCAATCGGATCGCCGTCACCGTGCGAGTAGGACCAACTGTTGAACGGATCGGTCTGGTCCGAGTCTACGATGCCGCAGTTACCGTCGTCGGGATCATAGTAGTCTGAGATGCCGTCGTTGTCGTCATCCCAGTCATAATCATTGGAAAGCCCGTCTCCATCGATGTCGGTGTCTAGGCTATTGGGGCCGTCGTCGCGATACAGTGAACCGTTGAGGAGATGAAGATCGTTGTCGTCATCCAAATCGCAGTTATCGTCAATGTCGAGCCAGTCGAGAATACCATCGTTGTCGTCATCAACGTCTTCCCAATTGTTGATTCCGTCTCCGTCCCAGTCGTTGTTGCCTGTGTACGACTTTCTCATAAGTACGCAGTTTTCATGGGAGTTAACTGGATTAGGGTTAGTCAGGCTGGGACAATTCCACAACTGTACCTCATTGTAGGTTGAAATCATGAATGGATCATCCTCGTTCTTGATTCCATCATTGTCCAGATCGAACGGGAAGTCGTTCGGGTCAATGGAAGGGCCGCCCAATGGATTGTCGGGCACCGGGGTGCCTCCCATATCGGTATCCAACCAGTCCCAGACCAAGTCGTAATCCTGATCGATGGGTCTGTACCTATCGTCATCCAAATCTCTGTCATAATCCAACTCGCAGTCTATGCCTGGAATTTGAATTTCGGTGAATGCAATCGGATAGTCGCCATCACCATCACCATTGGTATCGGTTTGATGGCAAGTATCTGGAATCCCATCATTGTCATCATCAACATCGTACATATCCATGAGACCGTCGTTGTCATCATCGGTGTCGGCTGAATCTGGGCTTCCATCGTTGTCATTGTCTGGGTCAATGAAGTTGGGAATGCCATCACCATCGAGATCGCCGTCGAATATAGTGTCGAAGGTTTGGTTCCTGGGGTGCCAAACAGACTCACGCTCAACATAGTCCACCCCTCCAACGAATTGAGAGTAAGGGCTGGCAGTGGAGCCTGACGAAATAACGATGATCTGTCCTGTCATCGTTGAATGGAATAAGCAGGAGTAGTTGTACGTACCAGCTGAGGTGAATGTGAATGAAAACGTCCCACCTGGAAGAATAGGGAAGCTATCGAACGCCCCACTACTGTCTGTGGCAGTATGGTCTGTAGTATCTGTATTAGTCCAAACTACAGTATCTCCAGTGTTAATTGTTAGATTACTTGGAGTATATCCAGTACTGCCGATGTTGATGTTATGTGTAGTAGCTCCTGCGGTCCATTCGACTGGTGGAGACCAAAGTGAAGCTGTGGTAGTGATGTTAGATGTGCGGGAGGCGTCCCATGGGTGCTCATCCCAGAGGTCATTGACGCCGTCGTTGTCATCATCGAGGTCAAAGTAGTCCTGTGCTCCGTCACCATCGAAGTCACACGGCCACTTGAACTGGTCAATACGAGCATCATTGTCATCATCCTCGTCGTATGAGCCGGGTCCGTTGCCGTCGGTATCATCATCAGTGATGCCGTCGTTGTCATGGTCCAACGGATTCTGATCGATTCGGTATCCTACGCCTACGGGAGTCCCTGTCCACGGGTGGACGGTTGAGGGCACTACATACCTGTCAGCACTGACGTTTCTNGGGTCAGCACCCTGAGAATAATCGATTGGGCCCTCTAAGATGCCGTCGTTGTCGTCATCCCAGTCGAACTCATCGAGGATACCGTCGTTGTCGTGATCGAACGGGTCGGTGCCATAGCAACCATCGAATCTCTCAATCAGATCGACAATGCCGTCGTTGTCGTCATCTAGGTCGTTGAGATCGTCTATTCCGTCGTTGTCGTGATCCTCTGTATTGGTCTCCTCAAGGAAGAAGCCGTAACCAGGGTCTAANGCGAGTGCTGCGGGGTCAGATACCCAACCAATGATGGATGCANGGTCATGGTACATCGGGTCTGAGAAGGCAGTTTGACTGTAGTCGAATGAAGTGGCCGGTTGAGACTGTCCATCTCCGGCTACNGGNCCTGAGGCCTGGTTCATCTGTTGGTATGCCGTTCTCTGAGTAACCGGTCCCCAGACCGATTCCTCAGGGTCGTCCTGCTCAAAATCCTGAACACTGTACATTTGTGAGCTCAGCAGCATCAATGCTACCATCGCAATTGCAGAATTCCTGCTATTTCTCTGTTCTATCCTTGTCATTTCTTCTTCCATCTGAAGACCCCCGAAGTGCCTCCTGAGATTCACGCTGCTTATCAACAGAACCCCTCGCACGTGCGCGAGCGTATCATGAACACCTTCTCGGTATCATGTGCGTGCGGTCGCTGTCTGGATTAGCCTCTGTGATACGGTTTACCTTCGTGCATAGCAGCGGCTCGGTACAACTGTTCTAGAAGTACTACAGCGGCCAGTTCGTGCTGCATGGTCATCTTGCTCAAAGATAGCCTGGGATAGTCGCCTGAAGCTTCTCCGAAACCATCCGAGGGGCCGACCACAAGATGGGTGTCGGAGCGAGACAGACGCCATGCCGCATACAACTCTCCGAAGGCGATACTGTCCGTCTCCTCTCCTGCTTCCATTAACAGAGTGATTTGTTCCTCACCGGCGTGACGTGAAATCTGTTTGAGATATTCCTCAGCCGAGGTCTTGTCGCTGTGTTCGACCAAAGTGACGCTAGATGAATTGAGTCTGTTGGCGTAGTCAGTAATTGCTGATTTGAATGCGGTGTTCCTGGAGGAGCCGTGGAGGTGTACCACCACTCTGCCCATAGGTGGCCCAAGGTGATTCGNAACTTAGCGATTCGCAAAGCATCAATAGANGNAACTTGAGGGACGNATGAGAACAATGGGATGGTGGCCGTTCAGTCGAAAGCCGANGGTGCTCGATGAGGACCCTCATCTTCGAGGCACTCGGATGTGGATTCAAGACCTCAGAGAAGTTTGTGANCGTCATTACGATGATCATCNTCGTGGNCAAGATGCNGTGCGTGAAATCAGAGAGGAATGGTTGGTTGCACATNGTAGAGGAGAGATAGATGAAGCACTGTTCGAGGGGTTGCAACGTAGATCTGAGCGATTGCTTGAATCGGATGGCGAGCAATGGCTAGCGTGGCTGGACGATGAGGGTTTTTGGAATCCCGGTTGGAGAGAGCATTTGGAGGATGAGTGAATGCTATTCTGGGTTGCTCTCTTCGCTATTCTTGGGCTGGCCGTTAACTACTATTCTCGGTTTCAACCATTTCCTGAAATCAGTAGCAGATTCTCATGGCTGCTGCTGATACTTGCTTCTCTGCTATGGCTTTCNAGCACCGCCCCTAGAGNCNTAGGTGAATGGATTCCTCCAGTGCTGGCCACATCAGTTGGNGGACTCGGTGTCATCTATGGCGCAGTTCAGATGTCTATNACTGACAGAGATGTNATAGTGGNTCCATTCAGTGGTCTGCTCCTATGTATCGGAGCAATCGANNTGATGGTCGGCAGATGGGATGGGATGGGGCAACCGGAGCAGATTGGTTCGTTCATTGTNGCCTCGGTTCTCGTTGCTCTGGAAATATACCTCGTTTTCCGTGGGCTNGTNGTTGGAATCAANGGCGTTTCTTGGTCAAAATCTGGGCTCAGACAAATTCGACGNGGNCTGATTCATGGNCCNCGAGGTGCGATTTCCCACTTTGAGCGTTCATGGGANATGGAAGACCCTTGGATTAACGCAATGAGTCATGCTGCACTNGTTCTTATTCATCGACATACAGGTGATTCAGAGTCCGAGAGAGAGCACNTAGCAGAACTGGAGAGAGAAGGNGGATGGGATTCGATAGACAGTTCTTGGACAGANGCAATTGAGGATGCATTGCGAAATGTCGATTCGTCGGTATCGCGGCACGATTGATAGGAAATGACCCGGTCCCGATAGCATGGTCCGCATCAACAGAGTCCATACCGGAGTCGGTGATGGAGGTGAGACCCATATGCTGGATGGNAGCAAGGTNGGTAAGCAGGACCCTCGTGTCCGACTTTACGGCACCATCGATGAGGTGAATTCGCAAATTGGCATGGTTCGGATGGAATTGAATCGGTTCCCTATCCCTGAGTCCAGAGAGATGCAACCACGATGGATCTACGCTCACACATTGGCTGATGATGCCCTGGGCCGTGTCCAGCAGGAATTGTTTGACGTCGGTGCGGAGTGTTCCTGCCCTCCCGAAGGTTTGCCCGAGCAGATGGCGCTGATTGGAACAGATGAGTGTGATCGACTGGTCAGCGAGATGGACTCATGGCTAGAGGATACTGAGCCGTTGGAGTCATTCATCATGCCGACCGGATCGCCTCCCGTTGCTACCCTGCACATCGCTAGAACCGTTGCACGTAGAGCCGAAAGACACGCCTGCTCACTGAGGGAAGAAGAAGGAGAGGGTTCGGTTCGCGATGAGGTTATAGTTTACCTCAACCGACTCTCAGACTGGCTCTTCGTGCTGTCTAGATGGATAGCCCTAGTGACTGGGGAAAAGGAAGTTCTGTGGACCCCCTTAGGAAAGCGTGAGGAGTGAACCATTGTGGATGGAGACCGTAGAAATCAGATTGTCTTACCCATCTGTTGCATGTGTCTTCGCGCTGATTGGAGCAATTCCTTCTCCTGATCGAATGTTAGTTGGGCCTCGGCCTCATCGAAATCAAGCCACATGTAGTTAGTATGCTCGTGCGACAGCGTCACATCGAGCTCTTTCGTCTCGGCGATGTACCAGAACACCTGCTTGGGGACGCTCCTGCCCTTGCGCATGAACGTGTATTGTGTGCGCGAGTTCCATTCATCATCTATTGTGACATCAGCTATTCCAGTCTCTTCAGACAGTTCCCGGGAGGCTGTGATGTGATGGTTCGCATCTCCTTCCTCAACGTGTCCCTTGGGAAAGCTCCAGTGTCCCTGTGGGTACTGGAGCAGTAGTACGCTGTCGTAATTGACCAGAACGAAGCCGCATGAGGTTTCCATAGGGTCTCGCACGGGGGTCATCCATATCTCAATTGCCTATGCTAACGGAGGTATTGCGTGTCAGAAGGCGGGCTTATCGGACGAAAGCACAATGTGGGGAAGGCGGGGGGTGGCGTTGGATGAGTAGCGAGGCGCTGTCGCTGGATATCAGGAGGATTGTCACAGACAGCGATCTGGATGGTGTTGTTACAGGAGCAATCCTCAGGCGATGGTGGCCCGATGCCGAAGTCGTATTCGGACATCCTGGCGAATTACGAGCAGGGCTGCTGGATGACTGTATGGACAGGCATACTGCAGTATGTGATCTGCCCCGGCATCCTGAGTGTGGATTAAGCATAGACCACCATCAATCCAACGCTCCAATCGGAGATGAGGATGGTGTGGTCTCAATCTGGAGGCCGGCTCCCTCAGCGGCTAGAATCGCCTATGATTTGTTGGTAGATGAGGTGGATCTCAGTGATATGTCAGACTTCCTGACATGGGTAGACAAGTTGGATGGTGGAGGTGTGACTCGTGAGGAGTTTCTTTCAGACCATCCTGTGATTTGGCTTGGCAGACTAATTGATGTCGAGTCCGGACTTGCCATGCACATCCTTGAGTCGTTACAGTCGGGATTGGGTGTCGACGAAATACTCTTGCAAGAATGGGTCGCTTCGGCCTTGCAGGAGAGGAAGATGCGTCAGACTGAGTTGAATCGAGCAATCTCAGAAAACATGGAGATTGTGGACAGGTTGGCAATAGTAAGGATGGAGAATATGGGGATGCGTTCGAATGGATATCGAATCACAGCCATTGCTGGTGAAACCTGTGATGCCTGCGTAGTGATTCACGGCGANGTCGGGGCNTCCTTNGGAGACGATGATGTCTATCCGGTTTCAGCCTCATTCTACACCAATTCATTCCTCCATACAGAAGGAGGTTTGTACGATTTGACCAGGTTTGCAACAAAATTCGATTCCGACGGAGGTGGNCACGCCAATGCGTGTGGTTGCCGAATCCAACCAATTGAGGGGGGCGAGATNGCGGAAAGGTCGGTTGAGGTTNACGATATNGATCGGAATCTGAAGGTTTGGCTTGCGATGTGGTCCGAGCGCTAGTCAGAGAATTTTGAGNAAATACAAGAATCCCAAGAACGCGTGGATGATGACCAGNAATAGCATCACATCGCTAATCTTCCCGTGCATCTGCTTGCTTCTGGCAAAGGANTCGCCTGANTCTTTCAGTCTGCTAGTAGTTCTACCATGCTTCCTGAGAGTCAGCATGAGAATCAGACCAAGGAATCCGACCCAACCATGGAAGTGATCGGGTACGATGTACTCGTTCCAGTTGGCTCCATCTATGCTTGCTCTGGCTATTTGTGCTGCGAATGCCAAACCAATCACTCCGATAGTGGCACGCACCATCCACTCTCCTGTGGCCTCATGATCGGTCAGCCCCTGCTTCCTCTGATTGCCTCTCAGTAGTTTACTCTGCTCTCTCCATCTGCGCTGCCGAACAAACATCCAGACCAATGCCAGCGCCGCTATTGGATGCAACAGCAGGATGGTCGTTCGGAGGAGGTCCACACTCTGTGCTGGGGCTGTGGAGTCTTGAGGTCTCGCTCTAACGCCTTGCATAGCAAGGCGATGTGTTGATGAGTGGAAGTGCATCGGGCGAACTCACGGTGGTATGATGGAGGATTACCTTCTCGAGTGCATCGATTCGCTTGACAAAGCGGGAACCGACCCGTTGAGACGTAAAAAGACGGTGCAACGCCCCAAGGCGTGGTCTCTATTGCCGAACGAATGGCGTGCTCTGGCTCTGTTGGCGGCCAGCAATGCAAGCGTAGATACTCCTTCAATTGAATCTGGAGGCGGCGCTGGGCGTAGCCGAATTGGTAGGCGAGGAGGTCGTGGAAGAATTCGCGGAACCGAGGATTGGTTGTCAAGCCCCGAGAAAGCATTGGCTTCTGAGTGGTCTTCCGCATATCGGCTGGCAGTATTACTTGTCCATCAAAATAGGGGTAAAGATTGGGTTTCTAGTCTAGAGTCTCAACTCGATGATCTGAGGAAAGAGTGTGACTTGGGAATCCATCCGGTTTGGGAAGCACTGGCCAAAGAAGCGCCTATACTGGCAGAACTCGGTAGGTTCCCAGTAACTGAGGTCAAAGGNCCGGAGATTGATGCNGAGAGTTGGNNCGNGGCNTCTGAAATCGANCCTCANGACCCTATTCAAGTNAGAGGCTGGTTATCTCTAGAATTGCCGTTCAGAACCAACTCCGAACAGGATCATGCCCTTCATGCCATTCGCAGAGATCTTGCCGATGGTAAGCCACGAATGAATATGTGGTTGCGGAAGATGAAGCCATCACTAAGGGGATTGCGGGCGGAGGGTGCTCTGCTTGAGGGAATCTTGCTAGCAGCTAGTTCAAGTGATCAAGCATTAGAGGTACTCGAGGGCATTGAGGGAGGTGAGATTGGAGTTGTTGCAAAGCAGCAAGCACGACTAATCAGAATTCGGTCTGGCGAGATGACTGATTGGAAAGAGAGTGCTCTCAGAGAAGGTGAAGATGGTCTTTCCACAGCTATGCGAGTAGCTGCCTGGAGAGAGGCTGAGCATTGTGGAGAGGTTTTATCTGCTGATGAATTGTTTAGAGGTGAATCGGTTCTAGCTGAAGTTGACGAGCAATTACCTAATCCAGTACTATGGCAGTTAGCGAGTAAATTAGTCACCGAAGATAAATTCGACGCGGCTGTCGAGATTGTCGAAAAAGCAGAAATTGAGAGTNCTGAACATGTCTCAACTGCGCTGACCCTAGTATCTTCTACTGAGTCNGATCATGTATCGCAAGCAATTCTTTCATCTATCCCCGAGATGAATGAAGATGGTGTTGTCTCAGTCATCGCCGGAGAGGGTGTTGCGATTGGCACCAGAGTCGAAGCTGCTAGAGAGATGCTCAAGAGAGATTCAATCAGACACACAGACCTGGTGCTCAACACGTTCGTCGAGGCTGCAGACGTAGATGGNATGNTGGCAGTTTTCGAGGAGTCGCCCTCCCTTGCCAGCGTATACCCTCAGAGGGTTCTGCTCTGCTGGCACCTGTATTCTAGTGGTGATATGGCCGACAAAGGAGGTATTTCCAATCTTAGNAAAGTAGCTCTGTCCTCGATTGAGGGCTCTTCCAAGGACCCACATCTGAGCGATACTTCTGTCGCATTGATTTCTCTGCTAGANGGTTTGGCCCAAGAAGTTGAGTCNATTCATNAAAAACTGGATTCCGATGGTCTGCGGTCCTTGAACGAAGTCAGGAGGGCCTTGTCGGTNGAAGGTGACGGAGTGGTGCGTGAGACTCGTATTAACAGCCTTCTGGAATCGGTAGGTAAGGCCAATCTGACAACTCTAGAGAGGCGCTTATTTGAGGCTCTGATTGTNTCTCTCCAGTTGAACAGGTCATCCATGGATTTGCAGATTGGNCGGCCAAAGACNAGGGTNGAAGCNGCGGTTNAGTCACTGGGNAATCTATCCTGGNANAATGGTGTGACAATGAAGACNGTNNGGACCGTGACTGATTTAGTAGTCGAATACAACATCGGNGTACCNGCTCTTGAGGAATGGTATAGACAGCATGCNAAGGCATCACCTGANTTGCAAGTNGTGCGTGCGGCAATTCTGCGTGANAAGGGAGATCGNNTGAACGCAGCACGGGCGTACAAGGATGCNGCGGGNAAACTNGGCGATGATTTNGAAAAATCTTCGCTTGTGATGCGNAAGGCTCTCATTGAGTTCGCTCACTCNGCNGGATGGAATGAGGCGGTCTCAATCATTGACTCCAANCCCGCTCTAGCAAGCACNGTTACTAGCCGATTCAAGNTGTATCTCAGAACTAGTGACCATCATGTTGCCGAAAGAAGGAATCAAGCCGGTTCTGANTTGATGNCTTTCGCGNCTGATCAGGTNGAGNCGAATGGCGAGGTNTCTATCGCNGAGGATAGGGAGTCCGTGCTNGAGGGNCTNCTNAGATACCCNGAAGAGCATGANCTCCCANCGGAGCCATTCGTTGGCAGAGTAAGNGCAGCAATGAAGAATCTCAGNACGGTTTGGACNGGNAGNCAGAGCGANGTCGAGNGGAGNGTTATGATTGANCTCAGAGGTAGACGAGANCCCAANGAGGTTACTAAGTTGGCAATGGGTGTTGCCGAGGAGGANCCTTTTGGAGGNCTNAGGATTCTTGAGAAGGCNATATACTCNNATCTGCTTGAAGAGGGTCAGTCCGAGACTCTCAAGAAGACTCAAAGGGCCCTATTCACTAGTCACAGCGGCATCATCCCAATCAAGGAGAGGCGGACACTCAAGGGGCTCTCTCTGAAGCCTCTAATTATCGTTGANACGAACATCCTGATTGAAGCGCTGAAGGACGATTTATTGCGTGAGCTCTNTGTNGACAATCTTGGTAGTCTAGATTGGACTGTAGAGAGGGCATTCTATTGGATGCTGCGCAGGAGGTCAGAGGAAGGGAGAGTGGTTCTGCATGTCCCTCCTGCAGCCGAGGGGGAATTCATGCATAGAGCGAGAAACTCGCAATCCGTGCTCAAACTGTTCTCAGATATGTACATCGAGAAATCGATTTGGGATGATAGTATCGATGATGAGTTCCTTGTGAAGCGTGCGAAATCCGTTCTAGCGACTTTCGACAACTGGAGCAAGGGGGCTGGGAGGGGAGATTCTGTAGAGCTGGACGGTTTCCTCACCAAGCACAGAGATGTATTCCTTCTAATCGACGAACAGAAGAGGAAAATCGGCAGGGCTCCGGCGAGGACTTCGATTAATGGCGATGAGATTTACCCTGAGAAGGGTGACCGAGACATCATGTCTGACGCTGCTAATATTGCAGCCGCTTGTTATGCAGACATCGGCAGTGTGTTAGTGGCAACTAGGGACTCCGATTTCCGACTAGTGTCGAGAGCATTAGAGGAAGAATTTGGCTTCGGTGTTGTTGGTGATGCTCAACAGCTAAACGACAGGGTCCTGTGAAGTCTCAAACAGATGGGGCCATCTGAGTTTGATTCTCCTGAATAGCATTCTCGATAATACCATGGAGAATAACAGGAAGATGATGGATGACCACCATGGAGTCTCTCCACTCGTGGCTAGGAACCAAGTCACTACTAGGATTCCTGCTCCATAAAATGCTCTGAAAATTGAGAAGATTAGGAATGTCCTGAATAGAGGGTTGGAGAACACTTTCTGCATAAGTGAGGTGCGGTGCGAGGACATACTACTCCGACCGGTCTTTGAGATTCGGGTTGTTATTCAGCGATTCACCCAATCTACTCATTATCGTGGTCGCGGATTCTATGCTACGGACCGTCTCGACGCTTTTCCCTGCCGACCATAGATCCTTGGCCGACTTCTTCTTACCTCTAGCCAAGGCCCTCATCCTCCAAAATGAGATTCCGGTAATCAATACCCTAGTACGGTGCTTGAATCGGCTATTCAGTAGCCTTCGAACTAGCCAGTTGCTGTGCTGTTTCACCCCTTTGCCATCTATAATTGCAATCGGGACACCTGTCAATTTGGTCGTCCAGGTTATGTCATCCTCTGATGCTTTCACTATTGCATCTTTGTAGTCTTGAGGCGTTGTACACTCATCGGTAGCGATGAATCTGGTACCCATCTGCACACCATCATAGCCCACCTCCAATGCTGCATTCAGCTCCTCCTCACTGCCTATTCCGCCAGCACAAATCAGAGGAACTCCTAGATCAGATAGTTCCTCAAACATCTCCTCCATCGATTGATCACCGAGATGTCCTCCTGCACGGTTGTTGACGCAAATCAGGCCATCAGCGCCGCATTGAATTCCCTTCTCTGCATGGAATCTGGTGGTAACATCGTGATAGACTACGCCTCCATACTTGTGGACTTTCTCACACACCCAATCCGGCTTACCCAGTGAGGTGACGAAGAATCGAACGCCCTCCTCTAGTGCGATGTCAATCCACTGAGACATTCTCTCAAAGTATTTCTCGCTCCCCTTCTCGATCAGTGCGTTGAACCCGATTGGTTTGTTCGTCAACTCTCTAATGTATCTGATTCCGTTCCTCAGGCCCTCGTTGAGATTGGGTTCGTCGTAGCCATGTACCATTGTCATGGATACCGGTTGGAGAATCGCTAGCCCGCCTCCCTCAGCAGCGGCGGCTACTAGTTCTGGATTGGAGCAGGGGTACATCGCTCCGCAAATGATTGGGTGTTCGACACCCGCATCCTCTGTTAGACGTGTTCTGACCATCGCCTCACCTCAGTCCATCACTAGGAAGTTCCACTTGAATACCCATTCGGAGACGACGTCACCGGACGAGTCCATTCCAACTGCACTCATATCACACTCGACCGGTTCTCCAGTTGAGACACTCATCTCAATTGCTTCTTTGGCAGCACTGACATCATTGCACGTGAACGAGATTCTCCCTTTAGCTCGCTTGGTGAAGGTTGCGTCGGTTCCGACGACGAACATTCTNAGCTTNTCTGNCATAGATTTCGACATCGCGAATGGAGCAGCCCCGGTAGCCAGTTCAGCNCCCATTCCCTGAACTGCCCANTACATCGTCTTGAATGGGTTCTGAGAACGCCANCCNCCTGGAATCGAGGTCACGCANGTGGTTTCATCCAGATGNTCCATGCGTANCCCTGCGAATCTAGCAGCAGGCATGGAGACNAGTGAGAACAGTCTGAACTTGACTGGGCCGAGAAGNCCTCTGAACTCAGACTTGAGTCTGTCCTCGTCAATCGGCATGGTTCACCCCATCAGGGAGTCAACTAGTTCGCAATATCTCTGCATCGCGTCTGCCTCANTAGTTCCCGAAACTCTGTTCCATGCCTTCCACTTAGCTCTCTCCTTAAGGCCGCCTCTAGCCTTTCCCTCACAGTCGCCCTCGGTGGCCTGTTTGAACAGGGCGTACATCTCCAAGAGTTGTTCGTTCGATGGTCGGGTGGGTAATTCCCAGGCTTTCTTGGTGGCTCTGTCGAATCTCATTCGTAGGCTTCTGCTAGCGCTTCCATCAGGCATCAAAACATCTCCACTGGGTAGTCCATCAAGGGCTTTGGCCCCGACTGGATTTTTGCGGCTAGGCTGATCGTCTCAGGATAAATCCGCTTGAAGAACAANCGTGCGCTGGCAAGTTTTGCATCGTAGAAAGGGTCACCTTTCTTCTTCAAACATATTTTCGCCATCCTAGCCCACATGTAGGCTAGAAGGATATTGCCGAAGTACCTACAGTAGTCCGTGGCGCCGGCTGCTAGGAAGTGTGGGTTGGCCATACCTTCGGCAATCATCAGCAGGGTAATCTGCTGCAAGCCCCNTACTCCTTGATGCAGGGGCTTGTTGAACTCGGCCATCTCAGGGTCACNCCTATTCTCCTCAATGAACTCAGANAGGGGCCACATCAAGTGGCGAAGGTTCTTGCCGAAGTCNTGAGTAATCTTTCGTCCTGCAAGGTCGAGGGCCTGAATGCCGTTAGTCCCCTCCCATATCTTGGAGATTCTGACATCACGATAGTACTGCTCGACCCCGTACTCACTGCAGTAACCAGCACCGCCCATAACCTGCATGCAGGTGCTGACGGTCTCACAGGCGAGATCGGTGAAATGCGCCTTGATTACTGGTGTGAATAGCGCTACNAGGGCCGTTGCCTGCTCGGAAATTTCGGGGTCATCGCTGTGCATTTGGTCAAGGAGGATTCCTGTCCAAGCTGCGAGGGCTCTGCATCCTTCATTGTTGACCTTGGCCTCAAGGAGCATGCGTCTGACATCCGGATGAACTAGGATGTTGTCGGCGGACTCATTTGGGTCCTGAATTCCTTTGAGGTCTCTGCCTTGTCTGCGATCTAGAGACCATGCAAGTGCATTCTGGTATGCAATCTCNGCNAGACCGAGTCCCATCATGCCTGTAGCCACCCTCTCTCTATTCATCATCTCAAACATCAGAGGCATNCCNCCGTGAAGTGGCCCCACTAGCCAGCCNACGCTGTCGTCGAAATTCATCACGCAGGTAGGGCTTGCGTGCAGGCCCATCTTCTCTTCAGTGCCAGAGCAAGTTACTCCATTATGGTCAGACTTGAGTTCGTTGGATANTCCTTCCAGGCCGCCCTCCTTCCAGTCGGTTGGCAGGTATTTGGGAACCAAGAAGAGTGAAATTCCCTTAGTTCCCTCTGGCCCATCGGGAGCTTTGGCTAGGACCAAATGAACGATGTTTTCGGANAAATCGTGCTCTCCGTATGTGATGAATATCTTGGTTCCNGAAATCCTGTAGGNTCCATCTAATTCGGGCTCNGCCCTAGTNNTGATTATGCCCAGATCGGTTCCCGCATGGGGCTCAGTCAGGCACATGGTGCCAGCCCACTCTCCGATTGCTAGATTGGAAGCGAAGTAATCAACCAAGTCTTGNCTGCCATGNGCGACTAGGANGTCGTACACTCCCAAGGAGAGGGCAGGGAGAACACTGAGAGACATGCAAGCTGAGGTGCCGAACTCGGCCCATGTCACTGCCTGAAAGAAGGTGGGGACTCCCATGCCTCCATGCTCGGGCTTGCANGCTGAGGCCANCCANCCCTCGTCGATACCTCTCCTGTATGCNTCCTTGAATTCCTGAGGCATGGTAATCTTGCCATCTTGGAAAGATAGGCCCTCCCTATCNCCNAGNTCGTTTATTGGAAGCCATACCTCCTTGGAATGAGTGGCCCATCCGTCAATCAACATGGCTAGGAAGTCTGCATCAAAGTCATCAAAATCCAGTCCTTGAATTGAGTCAATTGCATCGAAGACCTCGTTGAACAGGAAGTCATACTCGCGTGCCGGAGGTTCCCATACTGCCATCATTTCACCTCAGTTCCTCAACGGCTTGCCCGTCTCCAGCATATGCTCCATCCTCGCCAGGGTATCGGGCTGTCGCCCAAGCCAACCAATAGCTGTCCTCTCCATCTCGAGGATATCGTCCTCCTCCAGTGACTCGGTTATGTCGGTATCTCCTCCGGTCAGAATACGTGCCAACTCTCTAGTTACTACAACATCATGTGGGGTGGCTTGGCCCGAAAGTGCGAGGTCTTTGACTGCCAACTCGAGCGCTGTGAAGCCGGTATCTCCTGGAAGGGTGTATGTTCGGGGCTCGGGTGGCTCGTAGTCCTCCGACATCTCCAAAACCTTCTGCTTAGCATCGGCTAGGAGCCTGTCTCTGTTCATTGTGATCTTGTCGTCTGGGCCGAGGAAGCCCATCGAGCGGGCCTGCTCTGCAGATTTCGCCACTTGGGCGGTTCCGATGTATTCGAAAGCCTTCATCACCGCCCCCATTGGTCCCTCAGGCACTAATCGAAAATCACGTAGGCGCCCGAGCAATTCCTTGCATCCACCCCAAGCNGGAATGATTCCAACACCGACTTCGACGAGGCCAATGTAGGACTCGGAATGAGCCTGGACCGCATCGCAGTGCATCAGAACCTCTGCTCCTCCACCTAAACACATGCCAGCGGATGCTGCGACAACAGGAATCTCACAATACTTCACAGCCTGATATGCATCTTGTCCAGCAGCGATGAAATCCTCAACGTCTTTCCAGGCAGCTAGGTTGACGGCGAAAAGAACCAGTCCTAGATTTGCTCCGGCGGAGAAGTTCGAGCCGTCATTACCGATTACGATACCTTTCCAATCACCTGACTCGGCCATATCGACGGCATCGACCAGCATCTCAACTATGAATGGGTCAACAGCGTTCATCTTTGAGTGATATTCGACTAGAAGAACATCATCACCCATATCCCAGATNCTTGCAGANCCGTTTCGCTTNAGTGNNTTNCCNCGCCTCTTCANGTCGGCNACNGTGAGNGTTGANTCGGGNCGNTCNACTGTNANCATNGNNCCNTCTGNNGNNAGNCGGNTNATNTCTCCGTCTTCGATNGCGTAGAANGAGCCANTCTCANCNGCCTTNNCCAGCANNTCAGGNACGNTGCGTCCNGNNGCCTNNAGNCGCTCGACCATNCTNCTNNCNCCAATNGAATCCATCATCTCAAACGGTCCCTTCTTCCAGTTGTATCCAACCTTCATGGCNCCGTCAATNGANTNGATATCATCNCTNACNTGNGGTGCTATGTGNGCNGCNTATGACAGNGTNTCTAGCAGGACATCNGTAACNAANGCNGNNCCCTCNTCGGGGTANTCCATNAGTCGNGCAAGGCCNTGCTTGCCCATCTTAGCTGAGGAGAAAGCAGCCCTGCGGTTGGCAGGTGTGTACTCGCCTGTGGAAAGGTTGCGGGCCTCCTTGACTCGCTTACCTCCTTCCTTGTTGAGACGGTAGAATCCTCCCTTGCCCTTCCTACCTGTGTAACCCTCAGCAATCATCGTCTCAACAATATCGCCGCCTGTCCCGGCGATGTCATGGAACGGATCGTCTGAAGGGAGGTGCTCTAGCATACTGGAGGTAACGTGTGGGACTAGGTCGATTCCGACTAGGTCCATCAGTCCGAAGACTGCGGTCTTAGGAACGCCGATTGGTCGGCCTAGCATGGCATCGGCCTGCTCCACTGTTAGGCCGTGATCGAGGGTTGCTTTGAGTGCCCTTTGAATGAAGTAAATCCCTAGTCTGTTGCCGATGAACCCCGGCGTGTCATTGCACATCGTTACTCTCTTGCCGAGTCTCTGGTCTGCAAACGAGCACAGTCTCTCAGTGACGGAATCGTCTACCTCGGGAGCGGTGACAATTTCGAGAAGAGGTAGATAGCGTGGTGGATTGAAGAAATGGGCGATAAGGAACCTAGATGCCATGTCGTCTGACATGCCTTTGACTAGTTCGGAACGAGGTAGGGTTGAGGTGTTCGAGGTAACTATAGTGTTAGGTCCGATGTGCTCGGACATGCTGGCGTAGAGATTCCTCTTGATGTCGAGATTCTCGATTACTACCTCGACTACCCAGTCGACTTCAGAGAGTTTGGACAAGTCGTCCTCAATGTTGCCAGCAGTGATGAGTTTTGCATTTCGCTTGTGCATCAACATCTCAGGGTTCGATTTCATCATCTGCTGAATTGCTGAGTTTGCGACCGAATTACGATCATTCTCATCTCTGACGATATCCAGAAGCAGAACTTCACAACCAGCATTGGCACAGTGTGCAGCAATTCCTGCACCCATCACCCCGCTGCCGACTACGGCTACGCGCCCTATGCTGTCTGACATTCTAACACCTAGATTTGTTCCAATACTGTTGCCATTCCCATTCCGCCACCCACGCAAAGTGTGGCTAGAGCGTGTTTGCCGCCGTTTCTCTTCAACAACTGAGCAGCCTTGCCTGTAATGCGGGCTCCGCTGGCCCCTAATGGATGGCCGAGTGCAATCGCCCCGCCCTCTAAATTGACCTTATCGTGGTCAAGGCCAAGCTCGCCGATAACCGCAAGTGATTGTGCGGCGAAGGCTTCGTTCAACTCGATTATATCGAGGTCTTCGAGAGACAGCCCGGCCCTGTCAAGTGCTTTCTTACTAGCTTCGACTGGGCCTATTCCCATGATTTCAGGAGCACAGCCTGAAACAGCTGCGCTCTTGATTCGGGCCATAGGCTCGAGATTGTGCTCGGCAGCGAACTCCTCTGAACAAACGAATACGAAGGCGGCTCCATCTGTTAGTGGAGAAGAGGTGCCGGCAGTCACGGTGCCGTTAGCATCGAAGGCAGGACGTAGTTTGGCTAGTGCCTCTGAGTCAGTACCTGGCCTGATGCATCCATCTTGGTCGACGGTACCACCTGATGTCTCGATTGGAACAATCTCTTCTGCGAAGGATCCGGACTCTCTGGCTGCAGATGCCCTAGCATGACTCTCAATAGCAAATTGTTCCTGCTCATCTCTGCCAATCTTATGCAGTTTCGAGAGGTTCTCGGCGGTGACTCCCATCGAAGTCATTGCCTCGGAAGGAAGGCCGGGGTTTGGCATTGGATTGAATCCGGTCATCGGGATACGAGTCATACTCTCAACACCGCCTGCGATGAATGCATCACCATGACCTGCGTTGACTCTAGCTGCAGCGTCGTGGATGGCTTGCATTGAGGAGCCACAGAATCGATTGATTGTCACACCAGGAACGGTTTCGGGTAATTCACTGAGGAAGGTGATGATTCGAGCTAGATTGTATCCCTGCTCGGCCTCTGGAAAGGCACAACCGACTACTAGGTCATCAACCAGTGAGGGGTCGATACCGGTATCTGATAGAAGATTGTCAACTACTACAGCAGCGATGTCATCAGGCCTAGTCCTTGCCAAAGCGCCTTTCTTGGCTGGAGTGAATGGTGAGCGGGCATAACCTGCGATTACTGCGGGCATGTTCTTGACTTGTCGTCTCCATAATTAAAACTAAAGTGTGAATAATCACACCTACGGTGTGAAATTACAGTACCAACTAGGCGAATGAATTTGGCAGTCTAATCAGTTGTTCGAGCTCTTCAGGGAGTTCGATTCCCTCTTCTTGGAGATTTGTTCTTTCTGTGCTTATGTTGTTTACGGCCTCGGCCCCGGCCTCGGCCCCGGCGTCGGCCATTACGTCCACCATTGGATTGTTGATTTGGTTTCACATTCGAGCGGTTGCCATTGGATTTGTGATGGCTAGAATTGCGCCGACCGCGGCCTCGATTCTGGTGCCTCTTAGGTGCCTTGCTACCCTTGCGCGACCGGGCTTTCTCAGAGTGGAATGGGTGGCTCTCATTTACTGGAATATCCTGACGAATCATCTTCTCGATACCACGAAGATATTCGCCTTCATTCTCATCACAAAAAGCGATGGTGGTTCCACCTCGGCCTGCACGCCCAGTACGTCCAATACGGTGCACATAGACCTCGGGCTCGTTAGGCAGATCTAGATTGATGACGTGACTGATGTCGGAGACATCGATACCGCGACTCGCCACATCGGTGGCGACTAGTACCTGAAGAGT
>PAYF01000030.1 GCA_002714745.1 Methanobacteriota archaeon
GTCGAACCTAAACACATCGAATCCGGTGGAAATCACTGGAGTAATGGACGATCTAAGCAGAGTCCACCTAGTCTGGATTGAGAACGGCTCCCAACCCCTTCTCCAATACGCGCTCATTTCGACAAACGGCGTTGACACGGTTCTGATTTCCAACACACTGGTCGGGGCTAACAACTCCACCGCCGTCTCTAGCCCCTCCCTCGTGATCGACTCCGACAGACGCGCCCACATCGTCTGGGCGATAACTGACATCGAGATTCTCTACGTGCTACTCGACCCATCGCTGGACGACCGCGACGGCGACGCCGGGGACATCGTCAACATGACGCTGGTGTCATACACGGTCGCAGACGGCACCGGTGTTCGCAACGACCCGGACATAGCCATCGACTCCTTCGATGGCGCCCACGTGGTCTGGGTCGACACCTACGACCCACAGGGACTGTACTTCGGCACCTCTCTCATCTATTACACCATGCTGACCTACGACTCGTCGGGAAACTTCGACGTCCAGATTAACAACTCAATCATCACCCCCGCTCTTGGATTCAAGGGTAACCCCGCCGTCTCTATGGGTGCAAATAACACGGTAATCGTAGTTTGGGAGGACACACGCGGCAGCCTCGTTGAGTATGTGGGTCTGCTGGACACCTCCGGCTCGATGACCGAGGAGTGGAAGGACATGTGCGCNGTATTCTACGGNGGNAATCTGACCAGCGGNGAGTACTTCCANGGNGTNAAACCGTTGCTAGAGGACGCGAGCATCACAGTTCTGGAGACTCTCTATGCACTTAGTGGCCAATTCTCCCACGCGGCTAACCACAAGAATTGCGAGGACGGATATATCGCCGGAGGTAGCGGCTCAGAAGGGCCAAGGACAACGTACCTTGGTCAGAATACATCTGACACTTCAGGCGGAATTCGTTACGTCGAATTTGTGATGTACAACAATTCGTCCTTGACAATACCAACAGATTGGGGGTACAACAGTGAGATGTGGGGNCCTGGCTCAACATGGGCATGCCTTTCATGGCGCGACAACTCTGGTATGACCCCTGGNAACCCTGCCACCAACGCTGACCACCATTGGAACCCCAATGCAACCAAGCTAATCATACCCGTATCGGATGAGGGCCCCTATGGCGGCTCGGGCAACGGTAACCAAGCCCAAGAGGCGGATGATTACCAGAGCATCAGCGAGGCCCACGACGCNTGTGTCAGTGCAGGAATTATCCCNATACCCGTATCAGGAACCACTTCATACGGCGCCAACTCGATTTGGGCCAATGATACTCATGTTCGCTCACACATGATGGACCTCGCACAATGCGCTTCGAATACTACTGGGATCCACGATAGAACCTGTGATGATTCCGCAGTCAACACCACGGATGCCGGCGGAGACATGTTCCTCTACCCGACTGACAACATGGCAAACTTCGAGGGAGACTTTGAGTTGGGGTATCTGAGCAACGGATGGGGAGTATCTGGCAACACGAACAATACGTGGCACGTAGAAGCNGCCAACAACGGCAATGTATACTCACAGGCGAACCTGTGCGACATCGGTGGTCCGGCCGGAAACCCATCATTCTACTCTCTGTCCTGCAATTACACTCACCCAGCTGGAGAGACGGTTGACCTGACCGTGACCGTGGACGGCTGGGCGTCCGAGTTCAGTATGGACGTCGTCATGCCCGACGGTACCGTGGCCTCATTCAACAGCAGCTCAGTCTACAACTACTACAACGCAGTACTGGTGAGTTTCACTGGAGCAGGCAATTACTCGATCTATCTGAATGACACCTACGGAGACGGCGGTACATCGGTGTCCGCAGACTACTCCTACGTCTCCGGCAGTGCTCCACCTACAACTCCAATTTCTGGCACTTATTCCGCGAGGTCGGGAGATATCTCGGATGGCGAGAGCACCAGCCTCGAGTTTACCGGAGTAATGGCAGATGGCACNCTCAGTTTCGCCTACAANGTCTCTTCCGAAGCCAACTTCGACTTCCTAACCTTCTCCATAGACGGGGTGCAACTAGCGCAGTGGTCCGGCACCCAGAGTGGAAATTTCTCGACCCCTGTCTCTCTAGGCCAGCACACCCTGAAGTGGACCTACGTGAAGGACGGCAGTGTCAGTTCAGGTAGCGATGCGGCTTGGATAGATGACGTCGTAATCCCACTAGCCAACTACACTCAGGAAATGCAGGCGCTGGTACAGTCGATAATCGCCCTGACTACGGCAACCGGATCTACTGAGACCTTCTTGACTGTCCTCAACCCCTACTCGCTGCTGAACAACCCGCGTTCCACATGGCATCCAGGAGATTCCGCCACATCGATTGACCCCGATACCGGGCAATATGTCGAGGATATCGGACCGTCTCTAGACTATGTCTGGCAGGAAGGCGGCGGCTGGGGAACCATTGGCCACTTTGTACTAGTCAATGACACACGTCTGACCAATGGTCACGGCTGGAGCTCGAGCCCCGATGTTAACGTCGATGAAAATGGTAACATCCACGTCGTATGGGTCGACGGCCGCTCGGTGATTCCAAACAAGGTCGGCCCTTCACAACTGCACTACATGCAAATCGACCTTGACCGCGCCGGCGTTCTCGATGGTGAGGCAGACGGCCTCGACATGAGTGAGGTCGCCGTGGTCTCAGACTCCGCAGTTCTAGGCTCTGACATGACCTGGGGCTCCAACCCAAGAGTCGACTTCGATAACGACGGCTCGATACACATCACATGGTTCGAGTCAACCCCTGCCATCGAGGATGAGAACAGTAGGGTAGAGTTGAGATGGACTAGGATACTATCGCCACAGTTGGTCGATGGGGAGATGCCTCTGGGCAGAACTCTGGACCAGGCGTATGGAGTCATCAACACCCGCGTGATTGCAACCAGTAATGACAACCTGATGGGTGTNTTCGGGACCGGACTGGACACCAGTTCACAACCAATTGTCAACTTCGACTGGCCGAACCGCGACATCATTTGGACGACACCTGATTGNTCAGAGGACACCACTTCTGAGGACAAGTGGGACGTCTGCATGTGGTCCGAGAATGTCTACAACATGGCAATAGAACTGGATTCGGGCATGGATGACGAGATTACTCTCCACCCAGGCCAGTCCGCTGATGTTGGTATGCTGCTTAGAGGAATCAGAATTCCCGGTGGCAGCGACATCGTAATCGCCGATACTTCTGAGGCACCAGAGCACTGGCATGTCGAGGTGGGTTTCTCACACACCTACCAAGGCACCACCACACTCGTCGATGGTTCTACGGCCGATCTGGATTTGTTCATCCGNGCTCCCGGTTTGCAGTATGTGAATGAGGACCAGAGCTTCGAACTATCAGTCTTCGTGACTTCATCCAGCAAGGACGAGGCCACTACTAGCAAGACGTTCCTCATCGAACTAATCAACCAAGGTGACTGGAACGACGATGACGGGGATGGAGTTCNCGACTACGAGGACGACTGCCAGTTTGGAGAGTCTGGTTGGACCTCAGATGTAGACACTGATCACGACGGAGATGGCTGCAGAGACTCCACTGAGGACCTCAATGACGATAATGATGACTATCCAGATGTTGACGACTCCTGTCCGTCAGGCTTCATGGGAGATCACATCGACCTCGATGGCGATGGCTGTGATGACGTCCATGAGGANCCGGACAACGATGGCGATGGTATCGAGAACCACCTAGACCTGTGCCCGAACGGAGCCCAGTACTGGTCGTCATTCTCCGAGGATAATGATGGTGATGGCTGTCGAGATGCGGACGAAGATGACAACGACGACAACGACCCCTATCTCGACGTAGACGATGATTGTCCCTCTGGCATGTCGTGGTGGAACAGCCTACTCTTCGACCACGATGGCGACGGCTGCCACGATCTTGAAGACACTGACGATGATAATGACCAGATTCCAGATCTCGACGATTTGTGCCCAACTGGTATGACTGTGTGGTTCTCTGAACCAGCCAGTGATTACGACTCAGACGGCTGCCATGATTATTCCGAAGACTACGACAGGGACAACGACGGCGTCTTGGATTCCGATGACAACTGCCCCACAGGAATGCTAGGATGGACTTCCACTCCTCTAAACGACTGGGACTCAGACGGCTGCCATGATGACTTCGAAGACCTTGACGACGACAACGACGGCTTCTCCGACTGGGAAGACTCCTGTATCAGGAGCTCCGCCATTGCTGACTCACACATGGATGGAGACGGAGACGGCTGCGATGACAACACCGAGGATAATGACCTCGATAACGACGGCATAGAATCCGCCTACGATAACTGCGAGGGCGACGCTACCTCAAATTGGGTTTCGACGCCTGAGGAGGATTTCGACTCAGATGGGTGTATTGACTCTACTGACTTCGACGACGATGGGGATGGCGTGTCCGATGAGTATGACTCGTGCCCCCTGAGTGTCAGCATGACCTCCGACTTCGACAGAGACGGATGCGATGACGCCACTGAGGATTGGGACGACGACGGTGATGGAGTCCCCGACTCCTCTGATAGATGCCCGTTGGGCTTGAGCAACTGGGACTCCTCATCCGGTTCGGACATCGATGGAGACGGCTGTATGGATTCACTCGAAGACGACCGAGTGACTGGTAGACTCCTCTACACTCTGCGCAGCAACGCGTTCATGACGCTCATGGCTGCGAGCGTGGTAGTGCTGCTACTGTCCGGTATGGTAATCTCTGCTCGCAGTAACAGATCACGCTTCCATATGGAGGATCAGACTTGGTCGGTAGAGGAGACCATGAACGACACCGTCGGCACCATAGAGGCCGTAGAAGACCCTCAACAACAGGTCAGAGACCTCTCTGACTTGGGATACTCTCCTGAGGTTGCTCAGGCCATAGTCGAAAACGAGGAAAGAGCGCGAAGNCGCAGGAACTGAATCACACCGAACAACCATGAATCATTTTCTTAACCTCAAATGAGGCCTCAAGTTACAGGAGGGTCAAGATGAGGGCAGTNAGGGTCGAGTGCTCAATCCCGTCTATCGAGCATGACCAAAGGGTCCAGACTGCCTTGCAGGCAGTGAGTTGGGACTACCGAGGGGTCCTCGATCAGATTGACGGCTGTCTGCGTGTAATGTGTGAATGCATTACCACTGACGGCAACTGCCCCCCACCCGGCTTCAAAGTCGGTGGAATCACTGTTGTCGAGATACTTGAGGAGTGGACCACAGACTACCTGACTCACCATTTAATCTCGCTAGAATTTGAACAGGAAATTGTTGGCCGCTTCTTCCAGTCTAGGGATCTAACCCTACTTGCAGGAACCAACCTGACTTCAAGTGGGTTAATCATCCAAGTAGCGGGCAGGCAATCCTCAATGGTAAACTTCCTCAGAGCAATTCGTGAGGCTGTACCTGTAGAGAGAATCACTTCGGCCAAATCATCCGATGGCATCATCCAGAAAGGCCCAACCCTGCAACAGCACAGGATAATCAAGGTGGCCCACAGAAACGGCTGGTACGAGGTTCCGAAGAAGATTTCAATCAGAGGGCTGGCCTCCAAGTTGGGTCTGTCTAAGTCCACAGTAGCAGAGCAATTGGTCAAGGCCGAGAGTGAGATTGTGGGCGGCTTCCTAGAGAACTCACGCTAGACAGCCGGGANACAACTACCTGCGATGAGGGAGAAAGATGTCCAAGATTCCAGCAGTCATTCTNCAGCATTTCGTGGGCCTCTCTGAATATGAGAGGAGTTTGGCCATTGACAAGGCCTCAAGAGAGCTGGGGATGAGTGTAGAGGAAATTCAGGCCGAAGTCGACATCTTCCAAGGAGACGGCTTCAATCATCACATAACGACTACTGAAGTACCTGCCCTCGAGGAACCCAAGAGAAAGTCGATTTTCAGCCGGCCTAAGAAGGAAAAGGAAGGTGGCCCCAAGTTCCTTGACAATTCACACAAGTATCGTTTCAAGTATGACCCCAGTCACGTTGGATTAGATCGACAGAAGGGTGCTACGCAGGCAATCTCGTGCTCCCACTGCAAGGCAGCATTGGCGATTCCGGAGGTTAGACCAATCAATGTCACATGCCCAGCTTGCATGATGGAATCGACGTTTGAGGCCTGACTCAAACTCCCCAGAAACGCTCTTCTCCGGACAGGCCCTCGTCTTCTGTAACCGACATAACGGCGGTTCTCAGCAGATAGTACAGGATGATTGTGAANACCGGCATACCCCATGTATCGCTCACGCTTTGATAGTCGAGGCTGAAGTCGGAACCACCCATCTCCACAAGAATGACGACCAAGGTGGCCTTTGCAAAGGTGTACACCACAGCTCCCAGACCCAATAGCAGAACACTTCGGCCGGTGAACGAACCCTCCTTCCAGCGCAGTACACCGAGTGAGAGCATGAATGAGAACGCAGCTACGACTATCCAAGTGAGAGCCTCATTAATTGCAATGGCCCATACTGCGATGTCGCGGTTGACAGCATCGACATCAAAGTCAGACCCTAAACTCGCGACATAGTCGGCGATTTCTGAGCTGCTAGACGAGAAAACCTGGTATGCTGTGAGCACGGATAGTAGAACCGAGACAATCGATAGACCCCATAACAACGAGGACCAGATACCTCCCGTGGCACTCTCACGCATGTCAATCATCAGACGGTCTAACTGCCTCTCCCAGCCTAGGCCCTTGGCCAATAGCCAAATTCCGATGAATAAGGGCATGGCCCCAATTAGAGCCGCTCCGTTGGGCAGAATCAGACCTAGACCAAAAATCATCAGGAATACTGCCACGGGGACTAGCAGACGGGCTCTCCAACGAGGGTCATCGACCGCCTTGGCGATGTAGTAGTAGGTACTCTCGATACCCTTAGACTGCCTCACAATTACCTTCTCGACATGATCAACCCTGACTCTTGAGGTGATGATGGGCAGCGAAGCCTCGTCGTCTGCTCCGTCAGTAACTAGGACTGCGGAATCAGGTTGAAACTCCTGAATCACCTCATCGAGTTGCATTGCAATAGCACGGTCACTGCGTGGACCAACCCTGACGTCACCCGTCAACAGGGCGATTTCGACCTCATCGTTGCCCTGGGCCCCCTCGACCAATCTGTCGTGATGGTTAAGGGCACCTAGGATCGCGTTTGTGTCCGATTCCTCTGGGTCTGCGATACCTAGCCTGAGGGCCGCAGACAGGGTGGCCTTGCGACCAACCACTGGGCCTCTGATGCCTGCCTTGACACCTAGGTCATTGTCCCTATCTACAGTCAGTACGAGAGTTCTCACCATGGTCTACTCATCCGATTTGAACAGCGATACGGTGCTGCCCATATCAAGAATTGGCCGTATCGGGCTCGCTCTCTGCGACTTCAGACTCTTGAATTTCTTGCGAACTCTCACGGAAACGACTTCTCTGCTTGGCTCGTATGTACTTCAGCGGATGGGTCAACCACTCCTGATCACAAAGCCTGTCATCTCCAGGCTGAACAGGGCAGCGAGCCGAAGTCTTCAGCGCAGAGCACCCGTGTGGAGTATAATCTCGCTCGTAAATTTGGTTGACTTGGTATCCTGTGGTCTCTGCGTTGTAGTCAGGAGCGTTGGCGAAGAAGGAACAGGTCTGCTCCTGACTAAGCCCTATCGATTTCGAGAAGGCGGCGAGGAAGACCCTGCCGACGTGGTTGACATTGACACCTTGATTGAGCTCTGAAACTGCGGACTCGAAGCACGGCGGCCAGTCCTCTCTGATGGCCGCTGACATAGGCATCTCTGCTTCTACCTGCTCCGAGAGAAGTAAGGTAATCCTCTCTACTGGCTCCGAGAACAAAGCGGCGAACTCCTCGCTCATACGACTCATCCGCTCTAGGCAAGAATCGGTTAGATTCTCTCTGACTCGCTCCTTCAAAAGCCTCGCAGTACGCCCTCTACTGCTCTCTCCAACGGCGGGATCCATCCTCACCCAACCATCTTCAACCGGGCGATTAGGGAGGTGCCAGTAGGTCCCAGAGATTCTCGGACACAACTCAATGAAATCGACCATTGGAATCCAGTAGACAACATCCTCGTTGCCCCGTTTAGGCTCAGTACGAATATCCGAGATGTACGACGAGGCTATTAACTCGAAATTACCCAAATCATCTCCGAACAGAATGTCAGCTCGACTAGCCTCGCCCTCAACCCAACGAGCTAACAATCTCTCGTTGAAAGAAGCACATACTACGAGCATAGCATGCAGGAATGACAATACCTCAGTCATACGACCAACCTCGGTCGAAAGATCGACCGTAGTCGCGGTATCGGCTCCGTCCTTGTGCATGACACTATCAAGGAGTCTGAGCCTACCTTGAGTCCTAATATCCTCCAACCAAGGGGCCTCAATTAGGTCTTCAATGGTGATCCCGTTGGCATCCAATATCTGTCGCATATGTTCCCTACCCTGAGGCATGAATGGATAGCGAGCCAAGAACCTCTCGTCCTCTATGGTAGGGAGAGCCAGTGGCATGGGCATGAAAGCAGATACTCGCGAGGGTTATTCAACACTCACCATGTCCTTCTACTGGAGCAGAGTGCATGGACAAGCCGACCGAACTCCTCCCAGTGGATCCTAGGTTGGTCCACATCCAATCTGATGTTCGAGAGCACTTCGACTGGAATTCGAGCGAAGACCTCTCAAGCGCCAGAGACCTACTTGAACAGGTTGAATCCTATGACATCAGGCCATGGGAGCGACCCCAGCGTACTGCTAACGTGGCTACGGTATACCGCAGACTGGTTCTTCGCGAGACAGAAGTAGCAATCCTAGGAGCTGCAGTCGAGCCAGAGGAAGTCGAAGAAATCCTTCAACGACCATCCTTGCTAGTGGCCGCAGATGGAGCTGCTGGAGTTTTCTCAATGCTTCCAGGCTCAACTGCAGAGAGGGCATGGTCGAGACTGATTTGTATTGTCAGCGACGCCGACGGAGGAGAAGGCACCTATGAGGCGGTGGAGCGCAGTAAGCCGATTTTCCTACACGCACATGGCGACAACCGAACGGATTGGGAAGCCCTGTTGGATTATGCTTCCCGAGTTGCTACCCCCCCTCCGCTAATTCTAACTCATCAGACTAATTCACCCATTGAAGGAATGAGCAATCCGGGAGGCTTCACCGATGGAGACAGGGCCGCCTGCATCGTTCGCTCGATCGGTGTACCATTAGAATCGATCTCCATGCTTGGCACCCGTACGGATGTTGTAGGACGTTGGTCAGGAATTACCGATGAAAAGGCTAAGTTGGAGAAGTTGAAGTGGATGAGAGAAGTATTGAAGATCCTCGAAATCGGATTCTAGATGAAGTCTTCAAGAGTCATCACAGTCACTTTGTCGTCATTGAACAGTGAATCGACGCTGTCAGTCATCCATCCGACTCTCTGCTTGGTATAATCGTCCACACCATATCTCTCCATTACCTCGCTTGTGATTTTGATATACTTTCGAACAGCACCCTCCGAGACAGTCAGTACCACATTACCTCCACAAAGCGCACCACCCTCTTGTGATGCACCAAGCCCTAGACCTGTGCTGCTGGTAGTCTGGATACACTTTCCAGCCAGAGGCATTCTTCGATACGAATGAGCGCACTTCACGCAACGCACCTTCTGTCTGGTGAAAGCCATCAGGTTTCCACGCAGGTCAGGAAGGAAGTGAGATTCGATGACCTGAGAGGCTACTCTAGCTGCACTCACTGATCGTAACCGCCGACCTATTGCCAGCTGCGCGAGCATCTTGTCCTCCATCGTCTTGAGTGTCTTGTAGGAGGAATTCACCGGCCCCGAATCCAATTCTCCTGAGTCGTGAGTCCAGCCATAGCCTCGGATTTCTCCAACTGTCCCAACTCGACCATCAACCAAGTCAACGATGTCTTCCAATTCGGAAGGGTGAGGCTGTGACTTCGTGCCTTCGTAGAACGCCTTGCTGTACGACCATCCACAGTCCACGTTGAGAGCCTCCTTGTCGATCTCACTAGCATCAATCCTAGTGCTCAGAACAAGAGGGGCATCCATCCTACCGCCTCTGCCGGAGGGCAGTATGGACTTGGAGAAGTTGAGCAACCCATCTAGCAGCATCATCAGACTGTCCTCATCCCCGTCACAATTCCTTCTCTTGGCGGCATGGAAGAGTGGATGGGCGTATCCAGCAGACGCATCGGTCCAGCCGATTATCCTGCAGAGCACACCCCCTGAGGTGTGGGGGGCCAATCCTATTCCTAGGTGACCAACTAGGTCCAACTCTTCTGTAGCACGATAGAACGGCTCCATCTTGTAGAATCTAATCAGTAAATCGTCCACGAATTGACAAGTCGACAGAAGATGCTGTTTAGCCGACCTAGAAGCAACGAAATCTTGAGGCAGCAACTCCAGCATTTGATCATCCGTTTGCAGAGGTTCACTGAAGACATCATGGGAGTAGCCGAGTTCGGCAAGACGTTGCCATGGTGTGCCAATCTCACTAGGTCTGAAATGAGTCAGCGGAACGTCACTCATGTCGTAGCGGGATGTTCCGTCACGGAACACAGAGACCCCGTGCCTGGCTCGCAGTATACCTTTTTCCAGAGGCTCTGGTGTTTGACCAACTGAGATTAACCCCTTGACCGCCTTGATTCTGTCAGGTATCCTGTTGAGTCCCAAACCCCTTCTCTTCGTCTCGACAATCTTGCCAAGAGGAACACTGGTCCTCTGACCCATCCTTCTCCTATTATGGTCACCTCTTCTCTTCCTGATACTGGTTCTGCCACCACACTCCTCGATCTCCTCAGATAGTCGGTGGTGACATCTCAGGTGTGGCGTATCCTTGCCACACTTGTTGCAAACTCGGGGGCCCATCTCAACCCTGACCGAACCCTTAGCAGCGGCTTGGCCTAGAAGTCGCTGAGGACCACCACTCTCACCTATCGGATACAAAGCATGGACCATCGGTTTCATCTCGCGAACACCGGCTTTCTCAGGCCGACCCATCCTAGAGCCTACTCGGCACGGAACAGAGTCCTCCCATCTCAGGTTGGACAGCCTCCTGACCAGCCACAGTGACCTCTCGACCTCATGGTCATCGAGCAGAGAGTAAGCGGCCTTGAGCAGCCCCGGGTCTTCAGGCCCAGGGTCCTCTATTGCAGCTGCTGCTGCCCTGCCCTCAGCATCGGTCTCAGAGATCCCCAGTCCATTCTGCCGGGCTGCAGTCTCTGCTCGCATCCTCTCGACGGACCGGACAGCTTCGATACCCTCCTTCCTATCCTTCTCTTTGGCAATCGTATCAGTTGCTTCTCTTATTCTCGTCACTCTATCACTTATGTGCGGACCAGCATCTACTGCTACACGGACAGCCCCACTTGCAAACTCTAGGCCGAGACCTTCCAGTAGTCCTTCCCAAGCAGACGTGATGACGATATCATCTCCGTCGTGATGATGTTCCACACCCAGAGTCATTAGAGATGACTTGACCACTCCATGGTCATGCACCATGGTCCAACCCGGCCACTCTCCTGTCGAAGGGGCAGGCAGCCCAATATCTTCGAAGTGAGAATCAGGAGACCAACCCGATGCTTTACCTGGCATACGCAAACTTCCCTCTCCGATTTCAGAATGACACAATGCATCGATTAACTGAGGTGCAAACGACATCGGCATGTCAGACCACCAGAAGTTCCACGGAGGGGGGACGGCAGCACCGTA